>JBILLC010000229.1:0-4675 GCA_044376275.1 Chthoniobacteraceae bacterium
TGTACTCCGTATGCTACTCGACTTTGAAGTTGGCACCATGCAAACTAACGAGGAAGGCCTCTGGATCGACCCTGGTGTGATCACGCGTTCATCGCTCACCGCTCGCGCCCCGCGCTGGTCGGAGGTCCCCAGTTCCACATCATCCGCCACCCCAGCCCCAGCCAAACCGAACGCACCCAAACCAACCACCGCATCCATCCCCCTTCGCGCCGATCCGGCTCCGGCCGTCGCCGTCCTCCCTCCACTGCCTGCACCACCTGCTGCTCTGCCTCCTGCTCCGCCCGCCAGCGCCCCGGCTTTCCGCGTCGCATTTAAGCAGGCGCCCCCCACCGTCCGATGAGCTCCACAGCCCCGCTTCCCACCCGTCCCCCACTAACCAAGCGACAACTCCAGATCCTTGGTGGCATTACCGTGCTGGTTTGTCTCTTCGCATGGGTGTTGCCCAAGAAAAACTCCAAATCCGGCTCCCGTTCCGCTGCCGCTGCGAAGTCCCTGGTCCCTCAGGGTCCGATGACTGCGACGGCGAACACCCGCCCCTACGTGGAGGAGGTGGTTGAACGCGGGGAAGTCGCCAGCTCCAGCAACGTGGAAATCCGTTGCATGGTCCAGTCCAAGAGCGCGCTTGGCACGCCGATCATCGAGATCGTCCCGGAAGGGACCTACGTTCAAAAGGGCGATTTTCTCGTCAAACTCGACGACTCATCCCTGCAGGCGGATCTGGTGCAACAGCGGATCACCTGCCACACCACCAGCGCGCTACTGACCGAGGCGCGGGCCGACTTTGAGGCGGCGGAACTCGCTTACAACGAGTACGAGTCCGGCACCTTCAAACAGGAGCTCGGCGTGGTCGAAAGCGAACGCTTTGTGGCGCAGGAGAATCTGAGGCGCTCGGAGGAATATCTGCGGTATAGTGTAAAGCTCGCTTCAAAGGGGTACGTCACCGAGGTGCAGCTGGAGGCTGACAAGTTTGCCGTCGAAAAAGCGCGCAAGGAGCTCGAAAACTCGACCACCAAGCTCGAAGTGCTACACCGTTTCACCAAAATCAAGACAATCAACCGACTCAAAGCAGCAGTGGAAACCGCCAGCGCAAAGCTGCATTCGCGTGAAAACAGCAACCAGCTGGAGGAGGAACGCCTCAAAAACTTGGAGGACCAACTCCAAAACTGCCTCATCACCGCCCCCACCTCGGGTCAGGTCGTCTATGCAAATCCGGTCGGCGGCGAACGCGACCCACTCATCGCCGAAGGAAAACTGGTGCGCGAACGCCAGATCATCATCCGCCTGCCCGATCCACAGCGCATGCAGGTCTCCGCCCGCATCAACGAGTCGCGCATCGACAAAGTGAAGATCGGCATGCAGACGCGCATCCTCTTGGACGCCTTCCCAAACCGCCCGATGTGGGGCACGGTACGGGCCATTAGCGAGTACCCACTCCCGGCGACAAGCTCTTACAGCACCATCAAAGAGTACGCCGCTGACATCTCCATCGACGAACCTGAAAAGGGCGTCCGCACCGGGATGACCGCTCAGGTGGCAATCGAGGTCAAGCGACTCGACGAGGCGCTGCAAGTCCCCGTCCAAGCGGTGCTGGAGCGCGGCAAGAAATTCTACTGCATCGTCACCCACGACGAGGACAACCTCACCGTGCGGAAAGTCAGCGTGGGCTCTTCCAACGGCCAGACGGTCATTATCAAAGAAGGCCTCAACCTTGGCGAGGAAGTGCTGCTCGCCCCGCAGAATTACGAGGAAGAGGTCACTTTCCCCGAACCCGTACCCGGCGAGGAGCCTGCATCCAATCGTCCACCCCGTCCGAAGCTCGCCGCGGTCGACCCGACGGATCCCTCCAAACCGACCGCTAGTCCGCGTCCTTTGGGACCGAGCACTCCTCAAAAAGTTTCCAAGAAAGCCGCCAAGGAAGCATTGCCCTAGTGTGCCACGCACCGCGGGGCCCTGTGTGAAGCATTCATCATCGCCAAAACGCCGCAGCGAACCATTGGCAGCCCCAGCCACTTCGCTCGCGCCCCTCTTTCATTCATTTCAAATCACCCGCCGGTGTCCGCGCCTCCCCCATTCAACATAGCACCCGCCGCACCCGCTGCCACCGCCGAGTCGGCGGACTTGCAGACAGTCTCCCCCGATTTGCCGATGGCAATTCGCCTGGAGGGAATCCGCAAAAGCTACGACCTCGCCGGCGAACCGCTCCCCGTGCTCAAGGGCATTGATATGCTCGTGCCCGAGGGAGATTACATCGCCATCATGGGACCTTCGGGCTCGGGCAAAAGCACGCTGCTCAACCTGCTTGGCTGTCTGGATAAACCCACCTCGGGAAAATTCTATCTCGGCACCGATGACGTGGCCTCCCTTCAGGACGATGAACTCGCCTTCATCCGCGCCTCGCGTATCGGGTTTGTTTTCCAATCGTACAACCTGATCCCGCAGCTCACAGTCATCGAGAACATCGAATCCCCTCTGTCTTATCAGGGGCACGTCACCGAGGAGGGGCGGGCTTACTGCACGAAGCTTGCGGGGCTGGTCGGGCTCGACCACCGGCTCACACACCGCCCGCTCCAGCTTTCCGGCGGCCAGCAGCAACGGGCCGGTATCGCCCGCGGCCTCGCGAATTCGCCCCGATACATCCTCGCGGACGAACCCACCGGCAATCTCGACTCCGTCACCTCGGGCGAAATCCTGGCCCTTCTGGATGAACTCAACCGGGAGGGCAAAACCATCGTGCTGGTCACCCACGAGGAGGACGTCGCTCATCACGCCCGCCGCATTGTGCGACTGAAGGACGGGATGATTGTTTCCGACACCCGCTTGCGCCCTTTAGAGCAAAGCCTCCAAAAGACGATCCCCGCGGCCGAGCTTGCCACCCCGGCGGTGTCCGAAAACAAATTTGCGGTACTACTGCGCACGGCGGAACTGGGCTTCAAAAACCTGCTGCTGCACCCGCTGCGCTCCCTGCTAACCGTGCTGGGGATCTTCATCGGCGTGGCGAGCGTGATCTGGCTGTTGGCAATCGGCGAAGGCATCAGTGCCAAGGCCCAGGAGCAAATCGCGGAACTCGGGGCGAACAACATCATCCTCACCAGTGTCATTCCGCCCCCGGAGCAGTCCTCGAAAAAGATACGCGGTTTTGGGGTAAGCAAAGAGGACATCCATGTTCTGGAGGCGACAATCCCGAGCATCGTGAAGACCATCCCGATGAGAGAGCTTGAGAAACGCTCTTTTAGTTATGGGTCCCGCCAAATGTTCGGGCGTCTGGTGGGTTCCACGCCGGATTTACTGAATCTTCAACACATGAAGGTGTCCCGGGGCCACTTCATCACCGCAACAGATGTGTCGCAGACCAACAAGGTCTGCGTCCTGGCTCCGAACGTCGCCGTCACCCTCTTTGGCTATACCGATCCGATCGGCCTCGCCATCCACATCAATTCGGATTTTTACACTGTCATCGGGGTGCTTGAACAGCGGGAGGCGGCCGGCGAAATCCCCGGAGCCCGCACCAAGGAGGAGTTCGCCCGCGATGTGTACATTCCCATTTCGACGATGTGGGCGCAGGTGTACGATTTTTACGCCAAAACCGAGAGCGGCGTTCCGATCGCGTCAAAGGTCACCCTATCACTAAGGGACACCTCGGAGGTGCTGGATACCGCCGATGTGGTACGGCGCACCCTGGCGCGCACCCACCAGAAGGAGGACTATATGGTGACGGTTCCCCTGGAGCTGCTGGAGCAGGCACGCAACACTCGCTTGATGTTCATCGCGATGATGGGGCTCGTGGCGGCGATTTCTCTGGTGGTGGGCGGCATCGGGATCATGAACATCATGCTCGCAACGGTCACCGAACGCACCCGGGAGATCGGTATCCGGCGGGCGATTGGGGCGCGGCAGGCGGATATCACCCGGCAGTTCCTGGTCGAAACAGTCGTGCTATCCATTGGGGGCGGGCTCACGGGGATCATTGGTGGGCTGGCCTGCTCGCCGGTCTTTGCCGTGGTCATGGGGATCATGCGCAGCACCTTCCCCAAATCGATGGCGGCGCTTCCGGAGGTGGTGCGAACGATGCACCCGATCGTCGTGCCTTGGTCGCTTCCGCTGGCGTTTGGGATTTCGGTGGGGATCGGCGTGGTGTTCGGGCTTTATCCGGCGAAGAAGGCGGCGGAGATGAATCCGATCGAGGCGCTGCGCCACGTGACGTAGGCGTGTCGATTGCGCGGGGGCGGAGTGGGGATGCGCGGTGTGGGCGGCGTAAAGTACGGGGGGGCGGGGCCCGGATACGCGGTGTGCCAGATACGGCGAAAGGTTTGTTTAATGCGCAAATCTAGCCAGTAAGCTGTTAGAAACTGAACTTTTTTGGACAGTTAGAAAAACAGTCAGCTAAAACACATAAATAATTGATTGCCATTTTTTTGCAACGAATCAGCCGGCCCTGAAACCAAGCATTCCGGCACCCAATTGAAACAAAACTGTTGCACATTTCAAAAAGTTGTTTCAAAACGACCACTGTCGGATGCTGCCCGTATGGGCGATTCTGACCTCAGAACAACCATAAATCACCCACAGAAATATGTTGAATCGAAGCATCACAACCACGCTCGCAGCACTCGCAATCGCTGGAGCATCCGTCACCGCAGCATACGCCAGCGAAGAGGCTCTCCTCGACGCATTGGTC
>JBILLC010000230.1:0-4669 GCA_044376275.1 Chthoniobacteraceae bacterium
CAAAACCCGAGTTGCGGGAGCGAGACCCAGATAATCGTCTTTTAGCCAGAGGTCCGCGGTTTCGCATGCCGTCATGGATGATCCGCGATCAGGCGCTTTTTGTATCGGGATTGCTGAGTGCATCGATTGGTGGGGCACCTGTTTTTCCGTATCAACCGGCGGGAGTTTGGGAAGAGGCGACATTTGGCAAGCGCCAGTATCCTCAGAGCAGCGGAGCTGATCTGCATCGGCGTAGTCTTTATACTTTTTGGCGTCGCATTGTAGGTCCGACTGTTTTTTTTGACGTTGCGCGTCGTCAAGTTTGCGAGGTGAAACCGCTGCGTACCAATACACCAATGCACGCGCTCACCACGCTCAATGACATTACCTACATTGAGGCAGCAGCCGCCTTGGCGCGGCGAGCTCTCAAGGGCGGAGGAGGTGATGCGGAGCGGCTGCGCACTTTGGCAAGCCGGGTTTTGTGCAGGGATTTTTCAGAGGCGGAACTAGCGGTTTGGATGAAAACGCTAGAGCGCTCTAAAAAAGCGTTTGAGCAGGATGGCTCGGCAGCAGATCGCCTTTTTGGACAGGTGGGCCCGGTCAGGGATGCGGAGTTACCAAAGGAAATTCACGCGGCTTGGACAATGCTTTGTCTCAACATTTTGAATCTGGACGAAACTCTTACCAAAGAATGAATATGGAAAACGCTTGGCATCTTTTGCGCTCGGATGGACCTGCTGCGTTAAGAGAGCATCAGTTGATGGTAAACAGGCGCCACTTTTTTAAGCGCGGCGCACAGGGGGTTGGCGCTGCCGCTCTTGCTTCCTTGCTTTCGCGCGATGGTTTTTCGGCTGCATCAGTAAATTCTGCAGCGGGGGGAGCTGTGAGTGGCGATGGTCCGCGGCCTGGCAGCGGTGGTATTGGCATTGGCCCGCACTTTGCGCCAAAGGCGAAGCGCGTGATCTACCTCTTTCAGAACGGGGCACCGACGCACGTCGACTTGTTTGACTACAAGCCGAAGTTGCACGGTCTACACGGATCACCTCTTCCGGACGGTTATCTGGAGGGCAAGCGGTTCAGCTCGATGACTGGAAATCCTCAGGGCAAGCTCATGCTGCAGCCCGTTGAGCCTTTTAAACAACATGGGAAATCCGGTGCCTGGGTCAGTGCTTTTCTGCCCTATACGGCGCAGATCACCGATGAGCTGTGCTTTATCAAGAGCATGCACACGGATGCTGTGAATCACGCACCAGCGATTTCTTTTATGCTCAGCGGTGCACAGATTCCGGGACGGCCTACAATGGGTGCGTGGCTTACATACGGCTTGGGCTCGCCCTCCTCGGATCTGCCTGGATTTGTCGTGATGACCTCGGTGAGTAAAAACACCTCGTGCGGCCAAATTTTTTACGATTTCTACTGGGGATCAGGTTTTTTGCCATCGCGTTATCAGGGTAGCAAATTTCGTGGGAGTAGGGACCCGGTATTGTACCTTTCCAATCCGGATGGTGTGAGTCGTGAGTTGCGTCGCGGCTTGTTGGACGATTTGGCTGAGTTGAATGCAATCAAGTTTCAGGAAGCGGGCGATCCGGAGATCCAGACGCGTATTTCGCAGTATGAGATGGCGTATCGCATGCAGAGTTCCGTTCCTGATCTCACTGATTTATCGGATGAACCGCAGCATGTGCTGGATCTTTACGGTCCGCAGGTTAAAGAGCCCGGGACATTTGCATACAACTGCTTGATGGCCCGTAGGCTCGCTGAGCGGGGAGTGCGTTTCATCCAATGCATGCATGCGGGCTGGGATCAGCACAATAGTTTAACAACTGAGTTGTACACGCAATGCGCGGACACGGATCAACCGAGTGCGGGGCTCGTGTTAGATTTGAAGATGCGCGGATTGCTCGATGATACGCTTGTGGTTTGGGGCGGTGAATTTGGACGGACGCCTTTCATTCAGGGTGATTTTCAAAACCGTCCTCGCTGGGGTCGCGACCATCATCCATACGCGTTTACCACGTGGCTTGCGGGCGGCGGAGTCAAACCTGGCATCTCTTATGGTGCCTCGGATGACCTTGGGATCAATGCTGTGGAGAACCCCGTGCATGTGCACGACTTTCAAGCCACACTTTTGCATTTACTAGGCGTGGACCATGAAAAGTTGACGTTCCGGTTTCAGGGACGCTATTTCCGCCTTACGGATGTCCACGGGAACGTTGTCCGGGATATTCTGCTTTAAGCATGATGGTCACGGCTGGGAGCAACGGCGTGGGCTGACCAAACTGCACGCGGCTTGGATTGTGCGATTAGAAGAAAATCGGAATCACAAGGATCGCAACAATGTTGACCACCTTGATCATTGGATTGATCGCGGGTCCGGAGGTGTCTTTGTAAGGGTCGCCTACCGTGTCTCCTGTTACGGCTGCGGCATGAGCAGAAGAGTGCTTGCCGCCGTGATTGCCTTCTTCGATGTATTTTTTGGCATTATCCCACGCGCCACCACTGGAAGTCATGGAGAGGCCAAGGAAAAGTCCTGTGACGATCGTGCCAACGAGTACACCTCCAAGGACGGTTTTGCCGAGTGCAGGGGTTGCCGCAACGACGACGACGAAGAGAATCGGTAACATTGCGGGTAGCACCATTTCGCGAAGTGCTGCCTTTGTTACGATATCGACACAAGTCCCGTATTCAGGTGTGTCTGTGCCTCTGAGAATGCCCGGCTTCGCTTTGATCTGGCGGCGGACTTCCTCAACGACTGCGCCGGCTGCCTTGCCCACGGCGTCCATGCTGAAAGCCGAAAACACGCAGGGCAGTAAGCCGCCAAGGAACAGGCCGATGATCACCTTTGGGTCGTTGAGTGAGAAGTCGAGAGCGCCCGCGATCATCTTGCCCGTGGCCTCGAGATGCGCTCGCAGATCCTCCACGTAGGATCCAAAAAGAACGACCGCGGCAAGCCCTGCGGAGGCGATTGCATAGCCTTTGGTGACGGCCTTCATGGTGTTGCCCACCGCGTCGAGATCGTCGGTGATGGCTCGCACTTCCTTTGGTAATCCGCTCATCACTGCGATACCACCCGCGTTGTCGGTGATCGGACCGAAGGCGTCCAGCGAGATGATGATGCCGGCCATTGAAAGCATGGCCATGACTGAAACGCTGATCCCGTAGAGGCCGGCGAGTGAGTAGGAGCCCCAGATCGCAGCTGCAATGCAGATCACCGGCAGTGCGGTTGCGTGCATCCCCATGGCGATCCCGGCAATGATGTTGGTCGCGTGGCCGGTTTCCGAAGCACGTGCAATCTTGCGCACGGGATTGTAATGGGTGGAAGTGTAGTAGTTGGTGATCAGCACAACCAGCCCGGTCATCAGGAGACCAATCAGCGATGCGCCGAAGATGTTCTCGGCGCTGTAAACAACGTCTCCGACGCGGGCCCCCCCTTCAAACAGGGACTGCGTGACCGGCCAGAGGGCGATGGCCGAGACCACGCCACTGACGCCCACCCCTGTCATTAATGCGGTGGAAGGTGCAAGGTTCGAGAGATTGACGAAGAAGATCCCGAGAATCGCCCCGAGAATGGAAATTCCGCCGAGAATGAACGGGAATAACACAGCGTTCGGGAATGATTTGAGTGTTAGCGCCGCAATCAGAACTGCGCCGATCAGGCTCACCGCGTAAGTTTCAAAAACGTCCGCTGCCATGCCTGCGCAGTCACCCACGTTGTCGCCTACGTTGTCGGCGACAGTGGCGGGATTGCGCGGGTCATCCTCGTCCAGATTGCTTTCAATTTTGCCGACGAGATCGGCTCCTACGTCTGCAGCCTTGGTGTAGATGCCGCCGCCAAGCCTCGCGAATACGCTGATCAAGCTCGAACCAAGCGCGAGACCAACGAGGCTACGCACGGCTTGATCTTCGCCGATCCAAATTTTGATGCCGGTGTAGAAAAGGGTGACGGAGAGCAGCGCGAGGCCGACGACTAGAAGTCCCGTGACCGCACCGCCGTTGAAGGCGACCACGAGTGCGGGGTGCCTGCCGCGCGTCGCAGCCTGCGCTGTCCTCACGTTTGCGAGGACGGCGACGCGCATGCCAATGAATCCGGCGGCAAGGGAGCAAACGGCTCCGATCAAAAATCCCAAGGCTGAGTGCAGGCCGGGCTTCCAGCAAAGGACGCCGAACAAAATGACTGCAATGGTCGAGATGGCGCGGAGTTGGCGATTGAGGTACGCCTTGGCACCCTCTTCAATTGCACCCGCAATTTGTCGCATGCGAGGGTCGTCAATCTTGACCTTGAGTATCGAGCGGATAAGCGCGAAGGCAACTATGAGCCCGATGACGGCGCAGCCAATCACGAGGGGAATTCCGGAGGTTTCCAGGAAGGTGGCGGCGAGTATTGGGTTTGTGGTCATGTGTTTCAGGGGGAGAAAAGTGGTTCAGGCGTTCCCTATGGGGCGTCGGCCTATTTTGAATGGTTGGCTAAAAGAGCGCAGAAAGTGGACAAAAATGGATCGAAACGCCAATCTCAATTCAGGGTTTTTTTGCTAAAAGTTGTAGGATGGCCTTCTGGGCGTGAAGCCGGTTCTCGGCTTGGTCGAAGAGGGTCTGGGCGTGGGCTTCGAAGGTTTCGGCAGTGATTTCCTTGCCCCGGTAAGCCGGCAAGCAGTGCATTACGAGGGCTTGGGGTGCGGCGAGCGAAACCAAG
>JBILLC010000350.1:0-3497 GCA_044376275.1 Chthoniobacteraceae bacterium
CGCCGAGTATTGGCGCGGAGTCAGTACTTTAGAGTGGTACCACGCTTCCTCCATGCGCGAGAGATCCGTGTCCAATCCCCAATGAACCATCAACTTGGCCACTTTTGAAAACTGCGATTTTCCGAGCGGCTTCAGCGCGACCTGCCCGGTCCTCAAGAAGCCCGCAAGTTGACCGTGAACCACCACAGGCACAGCGGTATCGGAAAGTCCAGCAGGGCAAGACTGGGTGCGAATCTCAACTGCATCCGTTTTTGTAATTTCTGCTTCCACCTCACGGCACATGCGACACCCCTCTTCGCTCCGCGAAATCAGTGCGCAAAATGGATTCTCCGCCTGATTCTGCCTGAAGACCGCCCCGCCAGACACTCCTCCCGACGCGGCTTCAAACTTCAGCGGCAAACCCGAAGCCGCAGCAAAAGCACTCTCGTACTCTGCAAGTACTCGGGAGCGCGAGATCTTCTGCGCAATCACGGAGTTCTGCTTCATACATCAGAGCATCCGAGAGGCGCCGATAAAGCGCAAGAGGACAAATACCACACCCCCAGATCCGAACAGATAACCACCTTGGAAGAGCAATCGCAAACGCCCCTCAGCCAAAACCGCCCTGCGGGGGCACGATATCCATGGGAACCATGCGTCTCTGGGAAACGCCTTGTCTGATCATCTTACAAGCCCCTCTGTCTTAAACATATTCATCGCCACCACCACACGGCGTCCCGGCGTCTTGGGGACCTCATGATTTAAAATGCCGGGAAACATCACCAAAAGATTCGGAGCTGGCTGAACTTGCACGTTCCCCTCGAAAATAATGGGCGCGCACTCCTCGTCTGCCTCCAGATAAATCGCACAGCTTAAGTCGGACGGAAAATGGTTGTGCTTAATGGTGTAGTCCGCCTGCTCGTAAATGATCCCCCAGCAGTCTTTCACAAAATAATCCACATTGGACTGATCAGCATGGGCGCCAAGATAGTTTCTGGATACTGTCCGCGCCACGGAAAGGACCAGCTCACAAAGCGGTCTAAACCGGAGGTTGCGAGTGTGGCTGTCCCACGGACTCACATACTGCGATTTAACATTGGATTCTATCGACTCTGGGTCCGAAGCACGGAGCTCATCAATCCCCTGGCGCGCATGCAAGAGCGCCTCTTTTTCGGGGCTAAGATTGCAGGTGAAAACCGGCATGAGAGCTGAAAACAGAGTCTGCTGAACAAGGAGTGAAGTGGACATAGTGTGATTTGCGCCATCCAGGCGTGAACACAACTAAGCACTGCTTTGCGGCCGCATCTCTCCATGAATTGCCCAATTCTCACCCTCTCTTGCTCAATCCCGCTCCGTTGACATCAACCCCCGATTTTCTTCCAATCAAAGCTGTGACTTCAAAACGTCTCGTCAACTAATGGGACTCACTGGCGTAAGCGTCATACAGGGCGGCAATCCCCGCCTGCATTTCATCTCCCTTGTGAAACACAAAACGGTGCCGCAAACGGAGACGTTCTCCAGCAGGAATCAGCGTTGGCGTTTCAGGCGTATCCTTATCGAGAGATTTTGTTCCGAATGGATTCACTGCAAACAAGCCGTAGGTGCGAACGTGCCAGCGGTCAGGGAATTTAAAAGTAGATGGATGACTCAGCATTGCAACACCGAGCTGCTCATCCCCGACCGGTCCGTGATAGTCACACCACTTCGCAGGCTTGCCCCAAGCCTTATCGTCTGAGAGCCCCTCGCTAGAGACGATGCGCCCACCCTGTTTCGCATCCACCGCCATCGAACTTGGAACACGGATCGAAAGCCCCGAATCCTTGCGATCCTCAAACCGAACCGGGCCGTCGCTCGCGATTATGTCTTGATCAAAATCAATGGATCGCCACTGGTCAGTTGCCCTAAAAACAAAATGTCGTTCCTCAGTCATGAACCGTTTTCCAGAGACATCGAAGTGCTCACAAACCTCGGTCATCTCCACGACTTCATTGCTGCTTTTCCAGTCCTTGTACTCCTTGTGCACGATCCGAGCAAGGCCTGCCAGCTTGAGTTTACCGCCAAATTCGCTCTTGGGATTTTTCAGCGCGCTTTCGTAACTTTTTTGCTCTGTCCACGTGTCTCCTCCGCCTTTTGCATTTTCAATCTGCCCCGCTTCATCACCCTTTTTTGCGACAGTCCATCCATCAAGCCCGGCCGCATCATGCCCGAAAGTAAGCCCGCGGTGATGGGGATGATCTTGCTTCTCACCGGCGACTTCCCGCACCGGATAGGAGCGGGTCATTAGCTTGCCAGTCGGCCCGAACAGAGGCCAAAAAAACGGCTTGTTTGCCTCGTGCACAACGTAGGTGGCAAATGGTTGCCCCCCAACCGTCACACTGAACCCCCCATGCTCGTCTTTCGAAACAGTGAGCGGAGGTGAAGCGCACGCAATCGAGCATGCACCCGAGAGAATTAGGAACAACAGATGTGTGGTGATGCGGCATTTCATGGGGGGCTTTGTTTCAAGGTTAGGGAGATTGAGATAAGAATCTAAATAGAACAACAACAGCAACGTCTCTTCAAAAGGCTCTAGGTTTTACGGATTGAAAGTCACTTGGTTTCAATCAACTTCCCGGTTGAACTACTCCAAACAAAAAAACCGCCTTCCGAAGAACCTGCGGCAACCTCCGCGCCATCTGGCTTTGCCGCCACGCATTGCAGTACCGCATTCACTTTGTCGAGCTTCTGCACTTTTGCAGTCTCGGTAGTTTGAGCACCCGAATGTTTTTGAATCGCGGAGAAAATCCATCCATTGCCACGGTCCGTAACACCGACAAGCCGGCTCCCATCCTTCGTCCAAATCAGTGCTGGAAACACCTGTCGTTTGTCGCCAAGCACGGCATCCTGCTCCCGGCTATCTCGGTCCCAAACCTTGACCTCACGGTCCGCCCCCGCAGTCGCAATCCTTGGCGTGAGCGGATCAAACGTCACAGCAAGCACGTGATTGGTATGTCCCTCGTAGACCGCCTCGAGCGAGTTGCCGGCAATGCTCCAGCGTTTTGCGGTGCGATCAGCTCCTGCGGTCGCAAGCCACTGCCCGTCCCCGGACACCGCAAGCCCGAACACCGAATCATCGTGCGCCTTCCAAGTGCGAATGCAGGATTTTCCGACGCCTTCAAGCTGATGCACAAAACCACCGCGGCTTGCCAGGGAATCCGCCACCCAGAGCATTTCCCCGGAAGGAGCGAATGCCAGAGCTGTGACCGCACCAACAGGCCCATCCGTCCACTCTGCAACTGCGGCGCCCGTCGAGGCATTCCACAATGCCACCCGCCGAAATGCGCCGCTCGCTAACGTCACACCATCCGCCGACCACGCAATAGAGAGCACAGGATCCAGATGCGCCTCAATAGTGAACTGAACAGGATACCCAGGCTCGACCGCGTTTCTAACATCGATTCTGCCGCCTCTTGCCAAGGCGAGCCTTGTACCATCGGGTGAATAAGCCATTGCAAGCACCGGCTCGAAGGAAGCCGGCA
>JBILLC010000231.1:0-4594 GCA_044376275.1 Chthoniobacteraceae bacterium
TCCAACCTGCAGATTTGCAGTTCTCGAGCGCCGCTTTTTGCAGTCCGGGAAAATGCCACGGTTTTGCCGTCTGCGCTTGAAACAAATGTCGCGTAGTGACTGCCGTTCACTGTCCCGAAGGACGGTTGTTTGGTTTCCTGGGTGCCTTCTTTTTTCAGATCTAAAAGTGACAGGCCGCCACTCTGATTTTTGGCAAGGCAAGCGAGCCCTGTGTCTGCATTTTCAACAAAGCAAAAGCTGTGGATGACCCCGATCGGTGGTTTCGGGGCTAATTCCAAACGTTTAACGTAGCCGACGGGCTGGATGTTCCAAACCTTTAGGTATTTGTCGCTTATCACAATTACATGCTTGGATTTGGGATGCGTCAGGACTCTCAAATCCCTCATGGTGTTTGGGTTAGAAAACCCGTGTGAAATCAGCTTCTTCCCATCCAGAGCGCTCTGGACTTCAAGCATGCCGTCGCGATCACCTTTCCGGTACACAGTGAAGAGAAGTTGATTCGCCCAATCAGCTTCCACGCGTTTGAGAACAATTTTTCCCGGAGGCTGTTGAATGCTGAACCTTACTTTTCCTGTCATGGTGTCCAGGAGATCAAAGCCTGCTTTTGAAGGCTGGAAGGTACAGTCGCCGGAAGGCGGGCGACTCAACACATGAGCGTACCCCCTCATCGGCGCCGTGTAGGAAATCGGCGTGGGTTGATTCCGATCCTCCCCCGTCATTGCATCCAGTTGCAACAAGCCGCGCCTCTCGGTGTAAAGATGGATGGTGTCTCCGTCTGCGGAAAATGAGGCGGAAACATATCCGAGCTGTTGCTTCTCCCAAAGAACAGCGCCATTGGCTGAGTTACACACGAAGAACCCACCCCCCCGCAGGCCACTCACTCTCAAAAAATGGCTCCCGGTGTGGTTGAAGACCAAATAATCAAATGGATGCTGAATCGGGGTCGAAAATTTGAGCTTTTTGTCGGCTGTTGTGTACGCTTCGAGAACCGGTTGTAGTGGCGTTTTTGGCTTATGTATCGTCCTTGAAACCACAACCAGAGATCCGTCGTCCGAAGTGCCGATGAGGGTTGCAAGACCCGTTTGATTGAGTTTCAAGAGGTCTTGGATTTTTCCGGTATTCAAATCAACTGAACAAACGAGACCACTTTTATCCAGCGCGACCAACGAGGACGGCTTGTCTTTGATCACTGCCGCTCCTAACCAAGGAGTGTCCGTCTTTGAAACAAGATGTAATGCGCCTCCATTCAAACGATCGTCCAGATAGTTCCACTCCTGATCCCTGAGTTCTTCTGGCACGGCTTGCAGGGAGCGTCTTGATTCAGACGACCTGCCCTCCCGCTCTGCACTCTCCGCCACTGCCATCTGAGCTTCGGCTGCGGAGCGGCGCGCCGCTTTCTTTTCAGCGAGAGCTTCCGCGGCATTTCTCTGAGCTTCGATCGCACGCAGGCGTGAGAGCTTCTCGCTCTGAGCCAGGCGGATCGTGAAGCCGATGGCGACCACAATCAGAAGTGCGACCAACGAGGAGGCCAGGCGGTTCCGCTTGATGATTAACTGAATCTGGCGAAGGAAACCCGCCTGTTCAGCTTTAGTCGCGAATCCACGCTGATAGGCTTCGATGTCTGCGATGAGTTCGCTCACGTTCGTGTAACGCATGGCGCGATCTGTCGCCATCGCCTTCGAGGTGACCGCGCGCAGGGCGTCAGGAATCACGGTCTCCGTCGTCCCAGATGGCCCTTTCACCACACGCGTCATTGGCATCGGGGAAATGCGGCCAGATCTGACTCGATCCAGCACCTCTTGCAAAGACGTCCCTGACACGGGGGAATTCGTGGTCAGAATCGCATACAAAACACCGCCAAGCGAGTACACGTCCGAGCGCTCGTCCAGCTCGTTTACCATGCCTTCGACTTGCTCTGGAGACATGTATTGAGGGGTTCCTTGCAAACGAATCGTTCCCTCCGCCTGCTCAGCAACCGCCTCGGGGGCCTTGGCACGCCCACCGAATTCCAAAGCCAAGCCCCAATCCATAACCAGTACTTCGCCAAATTCACCGACCATGATGTTCTCTGGCTTAAGATCCCGGTGCAGGTAGCCTTTTACATGAGCAAAAGCGACGGCATCACAAACTTTTCGGAAAACCTCAAGCAGTCGTTGTGAAGTGAATATGCATGTGGTCTCCGGGTCGCCTGCGGCCAATTGTTTCAGAACTCTCTGAAGCGTTTGCCCGCGGATAAGCTTCATGGAGTAAAAGGCGCGCCCGTGATCATCGGTGCCGCGACTGTAAATGGGCGGGATGCTCGGATGCGCAAGATTCGCAAGCACCTCGGCTTCTCTGAGAAAAAGCGGATCTGAATCGCGGGTATCTGCTGTGCTCACCTTGACCGCAACCAGGCGGTTCAGAGGTGGATCCTCTGCAGCAAAGATTTTCGCCATGCCACCGCGGCCCACCTCCTCCCGCACGGAATAGGTCACGGATGCCGGAAAGTCGTTGTCGTCGGGTATCTCCGATGACACGGACTCAAAGGCGATGGTGGTTTCAGGCAAAAGGTCGCCTGGTTTAAAGCTGTCGAACGAGACAGTCAGTTCGCCGATTTCCTGATCGCTGGGTCTACTGCTTTTCGAGTCGGGGGCTGAACTCATGGTGGCAGGGGCTCAATTGCAGCCGGCATTTAACGCAGGCGCCCGCCAGCTTTCGCAGTTTTTGAAAACAATAACAACCAGCAATTTACCGAAACGTTATCAGCGCGTCCGATCAACCCCGCTGGTCAGGCATCCGCCCGCCAACCGTTGGCGTGAAAACTGAGCGGTTCACGTCTGGTTCAATACTGCTGAATCGCATTGTACGATCACCGCTACGGCTGCAAGCGATGTTCTTACGGTCCAACGGGAGGGCTTGATCCCGAAATTGCGTGATCCCGCGCATTCATCAAGGAGCACCCAAGCGTTTCAAGGCTCATAAGAACGCAGAAACAAGCACGCAGCCCCACCGGTCCATTCCAGCTCACGAATCAGCGGCCCGTTTCAATGCTACGCTCCTCCGCGACAACTTTCGTTCGGCCTGCGTCATATTTATTTCACCGAAGACACGCGGCTTGAGCCATACATGGCACTAAACGCCAGCAGCAGGAGCGAAGAGGGAAAACCACTGCAAATTTTTGCAAACCTGCTGACCGTGAAAGAGGCGCGTCGATGCAAAGGTCTCCGGTATCGCTCCGCAAGTCGGAGATATGCAAAGCGGTCTTAATTTGACACCCTATTGCTCATGAAGCGCTTTTTGCTAACCGTACTAATTGTGCTGCAGGTTTATGCAAATGCCGGGATGCATTCCGATGTGCTTGTGTATGGCGCGACGCCCGGCGGATTTTGCGCGGCGATTGCTGCTGCGCGCGCCGGAGTTTCCGTAACACTGATTGAGCCCACTCGTCATATCGGCGGGGTGAACACTGGGGGATTGAGCTTTTCCGATTCGAATCAGACAGTGAGAAGCACGTTGCGAGGGCTTTTTGAGGAGTGGCACACCCGAATTGAAAAGGATTACCGGGATCGCGGCGTGCAACTACCTTATCAGGTGAGCGTGAAAGACCACACTCACTGGACCTACGAGCCGCATGTTGCGGCGAGGGTCACCCATGCAATGCTGGCTGAAGCAGGCGTGAAAGTCATGACGCGGCAAGTGTTGAAGGTCGTGGAGAAAGAGGGCTCCAGGATCATGCGTATCAGGACTGGCGACGCTGACTTTTCGGCGGCGGTATTTGTTGATGGTTCGTATGAAGGCGACTTGATGGCTGCTGCAGGCGTGAGTTGGACCATTGGCCGCGAGGGCCGCGGTGAATTTGGCGAGTCGCTCGCGGGCAAACAGTATCCCAAGCCGCGCATCGGAATCTCAGGTCTGGGGAGCGACGGCAGGCCGCTTCCGTTGATCACAACGTCGGATCCGGGTCCGGAGGACAGGGGAGACTCCAATGTGATGGTGTACAGCTTCCGTCTTTGCGTCACAAAGAATCCAGAAAACCTTGTTCCGTTCCCGAAGCCTGCCAACTACGATGGCTCAAGGTTTGAGGTTGTGCGCCGTTACTTTGCTCAACAGAAGCGAGCACCAATGCCCTGGGATTTTTACCCGTTGCCGGGGCAAAAATTTGATGCGAACAACGGGATCGGAAAACAATTTTCGATGGGACTTGTCGGTGGCGGCAATCGTTGGTGTGAGGCAGAGGCGGCGGAGCGCGCGAAGATTTGGGAGGCGCACAAGCAATACACACTTGAGATGTATCATTTTCTGGCAAACGACCCCGAGGTCCCGAAAGAAATCCGCGAAGAGTATTCACGGCTTGGTTTGTGCAAGGATGAGTTTACTGAAGACGGCCACTGGTCGCCGCAGCTTTACGTTCGCGAGGGGCGTCGCATGGTTGGTGAATATGTGATCTCCCAGAGGGACATCAACGAGGATTCTTTGAAGCCCGATGCGATTGCAGTGTCGTCTTTTCCAATCGACTCGCACGACTGCCAACGGGTGGGAACGGGGACGATGGTTGTTGACGAGGGCACGATCATGCCGGTGCGGATGCCAGGCCGGGGCCACGGCTATCCCTACC
>JBILLC010000527.1:0-4575 GCA_044376275.1 Chthoniobacteraceae bacterium
GAGCAACGTCGGCTCTCACCGTTGAAGGGGCGGGTCTCCTGAAAATTTCGCCGACAACTGGCGCCGCCATCAAAGTAAGCTCGTCGTCTGTTGCGGGTGCAGTGGCAACATCGATTATTAATTTAGTGGGTGGCGTCACGACCCTCGGGGGAAGCATCGAAATTTCGAGCGGTTCGGGTTCCGCCGTTGGAATCCTCAATTTAGCCGGCGGAACGCTGGATATGAACGGGTACGCGATCTTTGATGCGATTCGCCCCGGAACATTCAACGCATCTTCTGGTGTGCTCAGAAATGTGAGTGCTATCAACGGCGGCGCCACCCTCATCAAAAGCGGTGTTGCGACGCTTGAGCTTTCCGGGGCGAATACATTTTCAAATCCGCTCGACGTGCAGGCGGGGAGCCTGTTGATGAACGGCACCCTTGGAAGCGCCTTGGTGACCGTTGGTAGCGGTGCGTCGTTCGCTGGCTCGGGGATTGTTACCGGAACCCTTTCCCTAGGCATGGGTGCGAATCTTAGCGTGGGTGGCGCGTCATCCACAGGCACACTCGCATTGGGTGGGTTAAGTGCAAACGGAGGGGCGAAGCTGTCGTTCCGATTGGGGCCGAATTTACAAAGTGACAGGTTGAACATCACCACACCGGGAGCGATTTCGCTTTTGGGCTCGAACGAGATCAAGTTAACGCTTGCGGGCGGGGTGTCGGCGCCCGAAACGGGTACGTATCGTTTGATTTCATATTCCGGCGCGGCGTTGAATTCAGGTTTTTCGCTAAGCTCCAGCACGATTGGTGGCTTGAACGCCGCTCTCTCTTGGAATGCGAATGAACTTTCCCTCATTTTGACGGCACCGGCTTCGCTTGTTTTCTCCAAGCAGCCAGCGGGTACTGTGGTGTCTTATGGTTCAACGTTGACCCTCACTGCCGCTGCCTCTGGCATGGGAACGGTGAGTTACCAGTGGTACAAGGATGGCATCGCTATCGGTTCGCCGACGACATCAGGGGCATTGAGCATCCCGAACGCCACGTTGTCACATGCCGGCTCATATCATGTGGCGGCGAGCGATTCTCAAACCACCCTTTCCAGCGGCTCTGTTAGCGTGAGTGTTCAGCTCGATCCGCCGAGTTTTACAGACACGAATTCGATCACGACCGTGAATCTGCTGGGCGGAACTGCGGTGCTTTCATTTGAAATCTCGGCCCTTGGAACCGTCCAGTACCGCTGGTTCCGCGAGGGAACGGAGGTTGTGGGAGGCACCGGAGCCTTGCTTGGGTTGGCGCCTGTGGAGATCAGCTCGGCAGGGACGTATCAACTGGAGGCTCGAAATGAATCTGGAGTCACGATGTCGCCGCTGATGCGACTTGAAGTGCTTCGATTCACACAGCAGCCGCAGGGCGGGTCGGTGGCGTTTGGTGCGCCGATCACCCTGAGCGCGCTGGCGAACGCAGGCGAGGCTGCCGTGGCGTATCAATGGTACAAGGACGCGCAGTTGGTGACAGGCGCGACGAGCTCGAGTCTGAGCGTGTCATCAGCGTCGCTTGCGACTGCGGGGACGTACTCGGTAAAAGCGACTGCAGGCGGCGTGGAACTGATGAGCGATGGTGCCTCGGTTCGAGTGAACCTGCCGTTGCCGGCAGTCGGTGGAGTTTCGTCCACATCACAAACCGTCGCACTTGGACAAACCGCCACTATCGCTGTCACCGCCAGTGGGAGCGGCGCTCTCTCCTATCAATGGCTCAAAGACGGTGTGGCGATTCAAGGCGCGACAGCGAGTGTGCTGAGTATTGGAAGTGTCGCCGCATCGGATAGCGGCGAGTACAAGGTGGAGGTTCGCAATGAAGCTGGTGCGGTGGTCTCGGGTGTGTCGCGTTTGCTGGTGCTTGGGTTTGCAGCGCAGCCTGTGGGCGGTGAAGTGGAGCTCGGGTCTGCTTTGGAATTAAGTGCCACGCCGTTTGCGGTGCCTGCGTGGGCGCAGGGTTCACTGTTGTATCAATGGACGCGCAACGGTTCGACACTGGCGTCTGGAACGGGTGGTGTGCTGCGGATCGGTGCGGTGGGTGACGGGGATGTGGGTGGGTATCGGGTGAGTTTGCGTTCGAGTTTGGGGAATGCGTCTGTGCAGAGTGCTGTGGCGAATGTGAGTGTGGTGGGGGGGATGAGGTTTATGGAATTTGGACCGCTCACGCAGGTGGTGTTGCCTGGCGGCACCCTGCGAATCAAGGGTGCTGCGGTGGGGCGTGGCGAGGTGAAGTATCGCTGGTTGAAACGCGGTGAAGCGGTGGTGGGAGCGGTTGCGGGCGAGCTTTTGATCCCGAGCGCAACGGTGCTGGATGAAGGCGAGTATCAGTTGGAGGCGACCGATAGTGCGGGGGCGCTGCTATCGCCGGTGGCAAAGACGGGTGTGTTGCGGATCATCCAGCAGCCGGTGGGCGGAAGTTTTGTGGCGGGCAAATCTCTGACGCTGTCGGTGCGCGCTGGAGGTTCGCAGGACTTGACGTATCAGTGGCTCAAGAACGGGGCGCCCGTAGCGGGAGCGGTGAACGCCACGTACGGGATCGGCAGTGCGGTGTTGACGGATAGCGGCAGTTACGCGGTGCGTGTGGCGGCGGGTGGTTTGAGTGTGGAAAGTTCTTTGGTGACGGTGGCGGTGCAGGTGGAGGCTCCGAAGATTGAAAGCGTGCAGCCAGTGGCGCAGATGCGCGCGCTTGGGCAATCTGCGACATTGGTGGCGAGTGCGAGTGGAGCTGGTGTGCTGAGTTATCGTTGGAAACGCGATGGAACCCTGATTGAAGGCGCGACGCTCAAGACGCTTGTGATTAATGCGGTGGGAGCTTCGGATGAAGGCGAGTACCGGGTGGAAGTCAGCAATGAAGGCGGGATGGTGCAATCGTCTGGGGCGCGGTTGGGCGTGTTGCGTTTTACTAAACAGCCGCAGAGTGTTCTTGAGGCAGAGGCTGAGAAGGAACTTGTGTTGAGCGCGGAAGTGGGCGGACTGCTTGAGGGAGTGGGTGCGCAATTGCAGTGGTACAAGGACGGCGTGTTGGTTGCGGGCGGAACACAATCGGAACTGCGTTTAAGCAATGTGAGCACTGTGAGTGCGGGGACGTACCGGGTGCGTGCGAGCGCTGGCGGTGCGGTATTGGAAAGTGCGTCTGCGGTGGTGGGAGTGAAGTACGGGTTGCCGTTGATCGAGACGTTTGGACCGTTGACGCAGGTGAAGACGGCCGGGCAGCCGTTGCTCTTGAGCGTATCGGCCAAGGGTCCCGGGAAACTGCGATACAAGTGGCTGCGCGGTGGCGTGGAAATCGCAGGGGCGAGCGGGTCGAGTTTGAGTGTGGCGCAGATGGGGGTGCTGGATGCTGGTGAATATCGAGTGGAGGTGGGTAACGAAGGCGGGAGTGTGCAGAGTGGGGTGGCGAAGGTTGGGTTGCTGTCGATCACGCGTCAGCCTGCGGGGGGTGCGGTGGAAGTGGGTTCGAGTACGAGTTTAAGTGTTGGAGTGAGTGGGCCCGAGCCATTGAGTTATCAGTGGCAGCGGCGTGATGCGGCGGCTGGATCGAGTGTGACGGGATTTGCGCCGGTGGTTGGGAGTACGGCGTCGGTGTTGCAGATTCTCAAGGCTGGGAGTTCGAATGTGGGGATGTACAGGGTGGAGGTGCGCAGTGGGGAGGCGGTGTTGCTTAGTGAAGCGGTGAGCGTGTCGCTTGCTGGAGAGGTGCGTTTGGATTCGGTGAGTCCTGTTTCGCAAGTGTTGCTGCCTGGGGGCACGGCGAGGATTGAGGCGATGGGAGGCGGACCTGGTGAGTTGACTTACCGTTGGACGCGAGGCGGTGTGGAGTTGAGCAGCGTGAGCAGTGGAACGCTTGTGTTGAGCAACGTGAGCGCGGCGGATGAAGGGGATTATCAGGTGGAGTTGAGCAACGGAGTGAACCGTGTGAGTTCGGTGCCTGTGCGTGTGGGTGTGCTGCGGATTTTACAACAGCCCTTGGGAGGGGAAGTGCTGGCGGGAAGCGAACTCAAACTGACGGTGCAGGCAGCTGGAGCTGCGGGTCTGGGGTATCAGTGGAGCCGCAACAATGTGGAGATCCCTGGTGCGAGCGGGCCGGTGTTGAGTGTTGGATCTGTGGGGGCGGCGGGAGCTGGCGAGTACCGGGTGCGTGTGAGCGCGGGGAGTGTTGCGGTGACGAGCGCGGTGGCGAAGGTGGATGTGAAGTATGAGTTGCCGCGGATTTTGGAGGTGGGTCCGGTGGAGCAGGTGGTTGGGTTGGGGGGAGAGGCGGTGATGTCAGTGAAGGCAGAGGGGGCAGGGACGATGAAGTATCGGTGGACGCGCAATGGAGCTGAGGTGGTGGGAGCGACTGGGAGTGTGCTTGTGTTGTCGCAAGCGGGTGCGGGAGCGGAGGGCGAGTATGCGGTGGAGGTGAGCAATGAGGGAGGGAAAGTGGTGAGCCGAGTGATGCGGGTTGGAGTGTTGCGGATCACGCGAGCGCCATTGGGAGCGAGGCTTGTGGTGGGAGGGACGCTGCAGATGAATGTGGGGGTGGCCGGCGGGCTGGCATTGAGTGGGGGAACGGTTGGAG
>JBILLC010000233.1:0-4549 GCA_044376275.1 Chthoniobacteraceae bacterium
TTCCGAACCGTCGAAGGTGGCGAGGGTGAAAAACTCCTGGGGCAGCTGTTTGGCGCGCAATTCGAATCTGTTAAAAAACGTCTCGCTCCCGCGCAAATGGTAATTCTGGAGGATGTCTTTCTGGATGCGACCGTACGTGGGCATCCGGAGGAAAACCTCAATTGGCTGAAAAGATTTTTTAACGGCACCTCGGATATCGGCAGACAGAATGACCTTCGTTTCCGCGAGGGTGAACTCTTCATGTACTATCTAAACGATCGTAAACGGGCCGAACATCTCTTCACGATGCTTGCTCCGGCTCGAAATGAAATCGGGGAGCGCGCGAAAATTCGGCTTGGTGACCTTGCATTGCTTGGGGGTGATTTGAACAAGGCGACAAGTTTTTATGCGGATGTTCAAAATCGCGCGCGAACAGCACGCAACACCTCCGCGTCCACCACCGGAGCACTTGTTACCAAACAGCTTCTTTCCGGGGGCTCCGCCGGCGCATCCACCGTCGCCGCCACCACTCCGCCTTCACTTAAGGGAGGCGCCTTGCAGGAAGTCTCGCTCGCAGAAAACGTGCGCACCCTTACTGAAAGTGGATTCTTATTGGAAGCTCTCCGCGCGCTCGAGGCTTGGGAAACAGAATTTCCTCTCAGCAAAATCAGCGGAGATTTCATTCTGCGTGAATCGAACGTTTACATGAAGATGAAAGACTGGAAGCACGCCAGACCCATGCTTGAGGCGTATTGCCGGGAAATCGACACATCCAGTCACCTCCCCGACGCCGTGTCCGCGCTGATCCAGTGTGTTCAATCCTCTCAGGCCGACCCGTCTCCAATTCGTGACCTTGTCGGAAAAGTCAGAGACCGTTTGAAATTTCATCCAGTCGCGGCGCAACTAGACAAATTTCTCGCCTCAACGGTATCAGCTTCAAAGTAATTGCTCATGATATTACGGATTATTTTTGTGCTTTGCTGTCTTGGCGGGCTTGCTTCCGGACAGGGCGGGCCAGAGCGAGTACGACTTTACAAAAAAACGGATCCTTCCAACCCTGGGGGATTGAAGGGGAGGATTGGCAGCCCCTCGCTGCCGATTGAGGAGATCCTTGCCGTCTCGGCCGATGATGTGGAGCAGGTGTATCAAGGTGAGATCCGAGGCTCGCAACGGACCGAATTTCAATTCACGGGTCTGCCGGTCGGTAAATACGACCTCGTGGTGATATATCCCTCGGAATTTCACGAAGGTCTGCACTTGAACCGCGAGGCGAGTTCGCTCGTGGCGGAAGACCTCAAAAAAATCAGCGAATCCATCCAGAGATCCGAACCGTTTTTTACCAAAAAAATCATCCATCGCGTGGAGGGCGAAACGGGCCGAGGCCAGGGTGCGCGGGCCATTTGCACCTACGTCCGTGACAAAGGCCCTGAAATCGCCGCGGGTCAAACCGGCCCAAATCCGAGCGAACCGAAGGGACGCCGGACTTTCAAACTCGTATTGCTAAAAGATGTCGGTCCCGGCTGGCAGATTGTGCGTGCACGCGATCTGTACCCGGTGTGGATCAATCCGGGAGCACCGCTGCCTGCGCAAAAATTCAACCCTGCGCTCAAACAGATCCGCGTGGCAGACCAGATGAAAGACATCGGCGTGCTGGAGCTCTCCGAATAGCGACGTCCAAGCATGACCACTCCGCTTTTTATGACTGAAATTGAATTCCTATCCGGCCCACTGTCCGGCAAGCGCCTTACCCTCAGCGCGCAAAAGTACACCCTGGGTCGCAAACCGAATCTCGATATTTCCATTGATGACCATTCCTGCTCCGGAGACCACGCCGAGCTGCATTTTGACGAGGGCAAATGGATCATCGCCGACCATCACAGTTCCAATGGAACATGGCTTAACGGAAAGAAGATTTCCTCTTCGCCTCTGGCCACAGGCGACACGGTTCAAATCGGAAATACAAAATTTGTGTTTCGACAAACCACAAATGAACCCGCCAAGGAGTCTACGGCTGCTAAACAGACGCCAACCGCGGATCCGAATGCCAGCGGTGACGAGCTTGCGCTTGTCGAAAAAATGCGCGCACACGCCGACAGCATCCGCCGTGAAGTTGGCAAAGTCATCATAGGCCAGACTGACGTGCTTGATCAGATTCTCATGTGCATTCTCGCTGGTGGTCACGCACTGCTCATCGGTCTTCCTGGGATGGCAAAAACACTCACGGTGCGCACCATCGCCCAAGTCCTGAATCTCAAGTTCAAGCGCGTCCAGTTTACACCCGATCTCATGCCCGGAGACATCATCGGCACCGATGTCCTCGAAACAAACCCTGCCACTGGCGAAAAAGAGTTCCGCTTCATCAAAGGCCCGATTTTCTGCAACCTACTGCTTGCGGACGAGATCAACCGCACACCGCCGAAAACACAGGCGGCTTTGCTCGAAGCGATGCAGGAGAAAATGGTCACGGCTGGGAACACTTCCTACAAGCTTGAGGAACCTTTTTTCGTGCTGGCAACGCAAAATCCAATCGAACAAGAGGGCACTTATCCGCTGCCTGAGGCGCAGCTTGATCGTTTCATGTTCAACATTTGGGTCGACTATCCTCTGCCTCATGAAGAGGAGGAAATTCTGCGTGCAACCACTGGAGGAGCGCGCATCGATCCGAAACCGGTGCTCACCCAAGCAGAACTGCTCCAACTGCAGTCCGTCGTCAGGAAGGTTCCCGTGTCAGATCATGTGATCAAGTACGTGACACGTCTTGTGGGCGCAACGCGCCGACAAAATCCAGATGCACCGCAAGTCACAAAGACGTTTGTGAGCACTGGTGCAGGGCCTCGCGCAGGTCAGTATCTGATTCTCGCTGCAAAGGCCATGGCCATTCTGGACGGTCGCATTCACGTCAGTTGTGCCGATATCCGCCGCGGTGCACCACCGGTTTTAAGGCATCGCATTATCACCAATTTTGCCGCCGACTCGGAAGGCCTTACGCCCCTTGATATCGTCAAAAAACTGCTGCAGGAGGTGCCCGAACCGGATGCGGAGGCGTACGCAGCGAAAGACGAAAAGCCCAAGCGCTGATCGACTCCATCTCCCGCGCCGGATAGCCGTGGAATCACACCAGAGACCGTGCGTACGCGGTTATTTGCGTGCACCAGCAGGTCGATGCGTTTCGATAAAGCGCAGAACCAAGGGCATTGCAGGTTCCGCCATTTTTCCGTGGTCGAATCCCTGGATTTCATGAAGCGTCACGTCTTTGTGGCCCGCCAGCTTCATCATCCGCCAGAAATACGCGTTCTCCTCGTAACGCCCCATCAACTCCTTCTCACGATCACCCGTCACGATGAGCATCGGGGGCGCATCAGACTTTACATGAAACAAAGGCGCGAGATCGTCGATGATCGGCTGCTTCTCGCCGATACCGCGTTCCTCCCGAATTGCGAAGTGCGTCACCACCTGGGGACTCAGAGGAATCAGCCCTGCAATCGCCTTCGGCTCCAAACCGTGCGCGCCAAGCCAGCGCTTGTCCAAGCCAACCATCAGCGAAAGATAGGCGCCTGCGGAGTGGCCGCTTAAAAACACACGCTCTGCAGAGCCGCCATAGTTCTCGATGTTCTTGAGCGTCCACGCAACCGCGCTGGCAGCGTCCTCAATGTACTCCGGGGACTTGGCTTCCGGACTCAACCGGTAGTTGACCGCCACGACCGCCACACCGCGCTTGCGCAAATGCATCGGAATCGAACGCTCACCCGCGGAGAGTCCGCCGCCATGAAACCAAACAACCGTCGGGTAGTGCTTTTGATTGACTGGAAAGTACAAGTCCAGCCTGCACCGCTGATGCATGGCTTGCGTGAGATGATCGCCACTCCGGTACAGCACCTCCGAGACCAACCTGTACTTCTCCTGCGCTTCATTCGGGAAATCCGCAAACACTGCGGCTTGTTTTCCAAGTTCTCGCGCAACGCTGGCGAGCTCGGCCTCGGCTTCCATGCACTTTGATTTAAAAAGAAGCTCCGCCGCTTGATTCAACCTCGCTCCCAATCCCGACTCTGCACCGACTCGCTTCCGCAGTTGATACAACATCACCGGCAGACGCAAATCGGCCGGTCCGTGACCGCGCACATTCAGACGCTTCTGAAGAATCTCCAGATAGCGGTACCCCGAACCTCGTGTGGGCTCGATCACAGTTCCCTCGCCGTAATCGTTCCACGTCGCTATCTGCACCACGGGTGAACCGGCACGCATGGCGAGATCTAGGGATTCGGCGAATGTGGAGCCCATCCGAGCGGAAATTCCGCCGAAACTCTCCCCAACCCCCGCCTGCTTGTAGATGTCCTTGAACCCCGGGAATGCAGTCGCCATCACATGAAGCCCTTTCGCAATGCCGCCGTAAAGCGACTTCAGCTGTTTGGTCCACTCCTCGGTACTCAGACTCTTGCCGCCCGAAACCGGAGGCCATGCAAAGGCTCCCTCAGCTCCCACGCTTTGCGCCAGATGCGGAAGAGCAAACGTAAACGGTCGCACAGAGAGACGCTTCTCAAGCGCCGTCCACTGTTCCTGCTTTAGCAATTGT
>JBILLC010000234.1:0-4545 GCA_044376275.1 Chthoniobacteraceae bacterium
AAGAAATGCGGCGCCAGGCAACCCGTGACCATTGGCACGATGAACGGCACCAATATCACTTTCTACGCGCCGCTTGTGGACGTGTTGTGCGCCCACCCATACGCACGCGATCGCGCAGGCTTGGAGCAGCTCATCGACGGCTATCGCGTGATGATGGCTGAGGAGAAAAAGCCCCTGCTGGTAAACGAGTGCGTGCCCGGCAGTGACAAGGACGAGGTGCGTGGCGAGACACACCGGTACTACTGGGAACAACTCAGCGCCGCCGGACTCGGTTGCATGCCTTGGAGTATCCGGGAAGGACGTCACGTCGCTGCGCGCCGCGACCGGATGGATGGCAACGGCATCGACAACAAGGGGTATCACCCCACGTTCAACGCTGATGGCACACTGCGTGCCGGCCACGAGTGGATGCGCCAAAACCCCGCGCTTCGCGCGCCGTGGGAGAAGTAATCCTCACAAAAGATGGAATTCGCAGAGCAGGAAACCTCGGGTCGATGCTCTCGCGGAGGGGCGATTACCACGTTTTGAAAGAAAAACTTACCATGAAACCCATGAAATCCATGAAACCAATCAAAGGATACGTCATCGCCGTGCTGTTTGCCCTGCTCGCTGCTCCACTTGCGAGTCACGCCGACCCAAGGCCAAACATTGTCTTTATTCTCGTCGATGACATGCCTTACGCGGGGCCGAGCGTGACTGGAAACACTGTGTTGAAGACACCCCACATGGACCGTATTGCAAAGGAGGGCATCCTATTTTCGCGAGCCTATACCGAGCCAATGTGCGGGCCAAGCCGCGCCACGCTCATGACGGGCCAGTTTGGAGGAAGGCACGGACGCACGGATAATGTGCCCGGCATGCATCCCTATGCCTTGATGCAGGAATCGCTGCTGCCTCTGCCCTCTGGAAACAAAACGCAAGACACACTCAACGAAGCGCAGGCCGGTGTACGACTGCCCGATCCTGTCCAACCGGATGGATATTCCCTGGTACAGGCGCTCAAGGCGGGCGGCTACCGAACAGCACTCTGCGGGAAGTGGCACCTCCCTCAGCAGCATCTTACGCCCACGCTGGCCCGCCATTACGGGTTCGACTTCTGCACGGACAAACCGGATCGCAGCCAGCCCTATCGCGACACAAAGCATTTCACCGATGACGCAATCCAATTCATGCGCGATCACAAGTCGCAGAGCTTCTTTGTGTATCTCCCCTACGTTGCGGTTCATGGAGGCCATGTCGTGCCGCAGGAGGACAAAGACCGCTGGAAGGAACGGTTGAAGGGCGAAAAGGTAAGCATGGATCCTGAGATGCTTGCTTCGCTGGAGTTCGTGGACCGCTCGGTGGGAAGAGTGCTTGAAGCTCTCGATGAACTCGGGTTGAGCGAGAGCACGATGGTTCTCTTTGCCAGCGACAACGGAGGCGTTAGTAAAAGCATGCACTCGGCTTATAACGCGCCGCTGCGCCTCGGCAAAGGGACGCTTTACGAAGGGGGCGTTCGCGTTCCGCTGTTCGTACGCTGGCCCGGCCGCATCAAACCCGGGCAGCGCTGCAATGTGCCTGTGCATTTCGCGGACCTTTTTCCAACGCTCTGCGAGGCAGCCGGGGTGACGCCAGAGAAGTCTCATCCGCTCGATGGAACGACTCTAAGCCCCCTTTTCAGCGGCGGAACCTTGACCGAGCGGACTTTATTCATGACTTATCCGCATTACCTTGTGGAGTTTGGCACCACGCCTGTGCGCGCCGCGATTCAAAACCGATACAAACTCGTCTGGAACCCTTACGACCATATCGATCTCGCCGGTGGTCGGGTTACCAGCGCCGCAATGCGGTATGTGCCAAAACCAAAAATCGAGTTGTTTGACCTCGAATCCGATCACGGCGAGCACGAGAACTTGGCCGAGAGATATCCTGAAAAAGTTCAGGAAATGAAAACGCTGATAAAAAACTGGATGAAGCGAACTGGCGCTAAAGATCTAGCAGCGAATCCTGCTTATGACGCCAGCCGGCCGCTGTTCAACACTCGCGACGAAACCACCAGAATGAAGGGGGAAGCTCCTCAAGGTAAAAAATGAAACTGCAAGCAATCTACATGACAGGCGGCGTGACGCTGATGATCGCAGCGCTGCTCGAGCCTACGCTCGTTTTCGCGCAGGAGAAGCCCGAGGTTAAAAACGCTGCAAAGGCAGCCAAACGCGCTTGGGAATCGGCGCCTCCGGAGCAGAAGGCTCTTTGGCAACAGCATCGCGAGGCCTTGGTGTGCATCGATCTCTCCGAGGACATAAAACGGCAAGTCGTCATTGCACGCGGTTCGCCGGAGCCTGGTGAGTATCACGCACATCCAACTACAGCGATGCTTGCGGACAACAGGACGATGTTTTGTGTCTGGAATATCGGGCACGGCGGGCACGCAGGCCCCGTGGCTCGAAGCGATGATGCGGGACTGACGTGGGCGCGGATGGACGACGTGCTGCCGCCGAACTACGTGAACTTTAAGAATTGCCCGAGTATTTATCGCATCACCGATCCGAAGGGCAGGGAGCGAATGTGGGTTTTCGCTGCGCGCACTTTGATCGATAAGGAGAATCCCAAGCTGATTGAAGGGCGGCACGAGGGATTTATGCCGCGCATCGTAAGCGAGGACGACGGGAAGACTTGGCGCGAGCTTCCGCCTGTTGGCGGCAGGATAGCGAAGGACGATCCATTTCGGAATATCATGACATTTTCGAGCATCGTGAGGCTGAAGGATGGTTCATCGCTTGGGTTGTTTCATCGCGGGTCCGGCATCGGGGAGGAGGGGACTTTGCAGGTGTTGCAGTCGGTCACGCAGGACGGCGGCTTTACTTGGTCGCTTCCCGCGTTGGTCTGCGATGGCACGAAGCTTCAAGGGAAGCACCCTTGCGAACCGTACGTGTTCCGTTCACCCGATGGCGAAGAGCTTTGCTGCCTGATGCGCGAGAACCGGCGCAGCGGCACGAGCCTCGTGATGTTCAGCCGCGACGAGGGTAAAACATGGTCGGAGGCGGCCGATGCTCCGTGGGGTCTGACTGGAGATCGTCATCATGGCATACGCCTTCCCGACGGCCGGCTTTTGATCGTTTTCCGCAACGCCTCGCCGAACTCCAAGGACAAAGCCGGCTTCATTGCGTGGGTGGGAACATACGAGGATATTAGGAATGGGCGGCCCGGGCAGTACCGGGTGAGTTTGTTGAAGACTTTCAAGGACGGATTTTATCCGGGCATCCACGTCCTGCCTGATGGGACAATCGTAGCAACGACCTACGCCAACTACCGGCAGGAAGACGTGGGGTGTTCGATTGTGAGCGTGCGATTCAAGATGAGCGAAATTGATGCGATTCACGCGCAACAGGGCAGGTGAGAGGCCCTGCTCGGATTGGACAAGTGCAGGGCAAGCATCCCGACAACCATGGGGCTGTCGGATTTCTACATTTTTTATCCGAAGACTGTTCGTTTTTCGTACTCGCACCGGCGAGGTGGCGACTACGGGTATGAGGGCCTCGTTTGATGCGGGCGATTTCAAACGCTGTTTGATTCACCCTCTGGAAACTTTCCGGCAAATGAGCGCGTGGCGAGCCCGGGCCTTAACACATTCATGCCCCCGCCATCCGAACATGAGCGTGATGCCCGGTTCCTCTGCCGCTACGCGGAGATCGAGTTGGCGTTGCACACGTTTGCGAGGTCGCTGGCGCCCACACTGCCGGTGGCTTCCGAGGTGACGCAACGCCTGATTTTCGGCTAGTATACTTGCATTAAAATCTCCGCATATTGCTCAAAATGAGCAATAAAAACCGTTGCTTTTATCACTATCACAAACGCAAACGTGTTCTGATAGGTTTTCAGTATGAGATCAGTGAAGCTGCCTTTCGGTGAAATCGGAATTGAGGTCCGTCTCGACCATCCCGGCGTCCATGCCGACCTACTGCTTCCTAAAACGCCCGTTCCGCTGCCGGACGCGAAGGCTGCGTTTCTCTCCGCAGTCCGTGCGCCATACGGCTGCAGTCCACTTGCGCAGACAGCCCGCTCCGCACTCGCCGTCGCAGATGCGGCGGGCCGCACGCCCCGTGTCACGATAGTGATCGCGGATCACACCCGTCCGGTACCCGACCGGCTTTTAGTTCCATGGCTGGTCGAGGAAATCGGTGTGCCGGACTCGTGCATCACCGTGTTGGTGGGGACAGGCACGCACAGAGGCTCCACCCCGGCAGAACTTGAGAAAATGCTCGGAGCAGCAGCGACACGCTTCCGAGTCGTCAACCATCACTGTGAGGACACAGCGCGAATGACTTTCATGGGGAAATCCTCCTGCGGCGGAGAATGCTGGATGAACCGGCTCTGGGTTGAATCCGACTTGCGTATTGCGACAGGCTTCATTGAACCGCACTTTTACGCTGGTTTTTCCGGAGGCTCCAAAGCGGTGGTTCCCGGAATCGCGGGGCTAGAAACGGTCCGTCACTTCCACCGCGCCTCACTCATTGCGCAGCCGCGCGCTACTTGGACGGAAATCCTGGGTAACCCACTACAGCAGCT
>JBILLC010000235.1:0-4522 GCA_044376275.1 Chthoniobacteraceae bacterium
CGTCGCGCAAATCCGGGAGCGCGTTCACCGCTTTTCTGGCCAGCGGCGGCAGGGGTGGCAATTCAATCTTCACGCGCTCCTCCTTGCCCGAATCACGCCGCCGAGCATTTCACCGACCACATCCAATTTATTCAACGAAGCACACCAATCAAGATCGGCGCCGCGGCCCGCTTCGAGCAGTGCGCGGCCATTTCTGGAGAACCGCAACGCCTGCGCGGGGTCCGGCCACTGCGAGGCAACCGCCGCCGCGCACCTAGCGGAATCGGTCCACTGCGCATCTGCGAAAGCCTCGAGCAATGCGCCGGCGGCCCACACGTCCTCGAGCGCCATCGTTTCAAATGTGCCCGCGCATACCAGCATGAGCTTTTCAGGCGCCGCCCTGCGTATCTCGCGCGCAAGCGCCCCGAGGTTTAACACAGCCCCGACCCATACGGTGTCCGCACCGGTGCAAGCCCTCAGCGCAACGGTGCCATTGGTGGTGGTTGTCACCACAACTGCCCCGGCAACCGCGCGGTATTCCAAAGGAGAATTTCCCAAATCAAAACCCTCGATTCGATCCCCGTTTCGTTCGCCGCCAAGGATTGCCCCGGCGCGCGCAAGCGCAGCCCCCCGCGCCTCTTCGATGGTCTCAACCGGAACCACCTCCGCCACCCCGTACGCAAGCCCGGTCAGGATCGACGAAGTCGCGCGTAGCACATCGAACACAACGCAACAAACACCGTTGAGCACTCGCCCCTTCAACAGGGCGATCTCAGAGGGATGCATCACGACGTCGACGATCATTAACTTTCAAGGGGTTGGGGCGTTCTAAAATACAGGAGTCTGCGAATCGCGCTACTTTTTCCCCCAAGTCAGCCGGGCGTGATGAAACAAGTACTGCTGGGCATAACCGCCGTACGGCCCGAAGTAGGTGGCGCAGAAGGCTCGGATCCGGGCCGCAGTGACATTTCTCTTTTTTCGAAAATACCTCTCCCTGAGCACCCTCTCGATCCAGACGTCGACCGGAAAAGCCTGGAGTCGCTCAAATCCAAAGAGCAGCGCGCAATTCGCCACCTTCTCACCCACCCCGGGAAGACGGCACAACTGCTCGCGCGCAGCATCATCGGGCAGGGCACGGATGGCCTCCAGATCCACCTCCCCCCGCTCCACCAAGCGGGCTGAGGCCAGCAAGTTCTTGGCCCGGTACCCCAGGGCGCACGCGCGCAAATCCGCCTCCTGAAGCGCGGCAAAAGCTTCCGGTTTTGGATAGGCAAAAACCTCCCGCCCGTTCCACTCAAGTCGCTCCCCGTAGAGTCGCCTCAGCGTGTGCGAGATCTGGGCGATATGCGCGACCTGTTTCATCGACGAGGTGATAAAGGTCGCAACCGCCTCCCAAGCGGGCTGGCGCAGGATCCGCATCCCACCGCAGAACTGCAATGCCTCCTGCATGGTCGGATCTTGCGGAAAACTTGCATGGATAGCCTCGAGAGGATGATCCAAGGCGAGGTAGGCGCGCGCCGCGGCCGTTCCCTCGCGATTCACCCAGAGTTCGCCTGCGCGCTGCTCCAGATACACCGCCTGCGTGCCAATGGCACCAATCCAACCTTCGCCGTCGCGCATCCAATGAAACGCCTGGCCGCTTTGAAGCGATAAATCCAGTGAGAGAGCGGGCGTCCCAAGACTCACGAGTTCAGCCATGCGTCGGGCGAAAGTGAGTGAATGAAATAACTCAAATTTTCGAGCTCCGCCGCAAGGTCCACGTGGTTCACAACCACCTGCTCGGGAACCTGCAGCACCGCGGGTGCAAAATTCAAAATCGCCTGTATCCCGGACTCCACCAGATGATTGGCAACCTCCTGCGCCACCGGCCCGGGCACTGTAAGCACGGCTATCTTGATCTTGCGCTCCCGCACAAACGACTCCATCCGCTCCATTGGCATGACCTCTACGCGCAGCTTTTGAGGCCGTTTACGCGGCGGGTTAAGATCAAACGCGCCCACCACCTCGAACCCCTCGCGCGCAAATCCGCTGTACCCGAGCAACGCCGAACCCAACTGTCCAACGCCGATCAGAATCACCGGCTGCAGCTGAGCAGTCCCCATCACCTCCACCAGCTTTTCGGTCAGAGCAACAACACTGTACCCGAGCCCGCGGGTCCCGAAGTGGCCGAAATAAGCGAGATCCTTGCGCAACTGCGTGGGCTTGACGCCGGCCGCTTTGGACAGAGCAGCGGAAGAGACCATCTCCATCCCATTCGACTTAAGCCTCTGCAAGGCGCGATAATACAGTGAAAGCCTGTAAACCGTCTTGCGGGGGATCGAAACTTTGCTCATTTCAGAAAATGTAACTCCATTCTAAATTTAATCAGCCTGTGAAATATTTGAAGGTTTTTAGCTTACTAACGAAACTTCGGCCTCTCGCAACCCGGAGCCGGATGGCTGTCAGCGCCCGCCGCCAACGATTGCACCGCGAAGACTAATGGACGATGCTGAAGGGGCTCGCAGATTGGCTGTGCGGCAGAACCCACCTCTTTCATGCGTTTAAATCGTTACCTAGCCTCCGCCGGACTCGGCTCCCGCCGCAGTGTTGAAACTCTCATCCAAGAGGGGCAGGTCAAGATCAACGGCCGGGTGGTTGATGATCTGGCGACCACCGTGAGCCCGGGCGACGTGGTGAAGGTGCGCAATGCCGTGGTGACGCCTCAGGAGACAGTCCACGCCGTCCTTTACAAACCCCGAGGCTTCCTTTGCACCGCCTCCGACGAACGGCAACGCCGGACCATTTTCGACCTTCTGCCCACCGACTGGCCCCGCGTGTACCATGTGGGGCGCTTGGACATGGAAAGCGAGGGGCTGCTCATCGTGACCAACGATGGCGATCTGGCAATGGCTCTCACCCATCCCAGCTTCAAACTCGAAAAGGAATACGAGGTCACCCTCGACAAGCCGTTTGAGGCAAAGCACGCCGAAAAGCTGCTGCGCGGCTTTCACATCGAAGGAGGCCGGGCCAAAATGGAGACCGTTGAAATCATGTCCGCTCTCAAGTTGCGCGTGATTCTGACGCAGGGAATCAAGCGCCAAATCCGACTGATGCTCTACGATTGCGGCTACGAGGTGGAAGCGCTCAAACGCGTGCGGATCGGCACGCTGCGTCCGGAAAAATTGCGCGCGGGAATGTGGCGGATGTTGTCCCCGAAGGATGTGGCCGACTTGAAAGCGGGACGCTCTCCAAAGAAGGTGGCAGCGCGGTCGCCCGCAGCTTCAAGTTCGAGTACGCCCCAAGACGACCGGCAGCTTGTGCAAAAAGCAACGGCTCTCGAAAGACCCGCACCTCGCCGCAACAAAGCGCCGGCACCGCGCAAATCTCACGCGGGAAACAGTGCGCACACCGAACGCGCAACGCCCCGACAAAACGACCGGAGCAGGCGGGGCACAGGAACCGCGCGGGGCCGAAAGAACACGCGCTCAAGAGCGCGGTAAACCGCGCCGGACGTTTTTCTCAAAAACGAGGATAGTCGAAAAAACAGTCAATCCATTGCATAGCATGCGCGCTAAACGGCTCCCGTTGGCACTTTCGCGGATTGGCTGCATTCTCGCTGTCACCGCGCAATGCGCGCTGTCAGAGCTGCCCGATGAGGTCGTCAGACAACAAGCGACACACGCGATTACGCATCCGCCGCAAGCAGCCGCCGCTGGCAATTTGGAACAGGATTTAAACCCGTTTGAAAAATTGCTGACACAAATCATCGCGGTAAAAAAATTCGTGTGGGTTGCAATCGCCGTGGCCTTCATCCAAGGCCGCCGGATGCTTCGGAAATTGGAGGAAGAAAAAGCGAAGGAAGCCGAGGAGGCCAACCGCCGCGAGGCGTTTGAAAAACCACACGACTGGCGCTACTAATTTGGAAGACGGAGCGTTGCGCGGCCTGTCCCCGGGGCTGCGGGTTGTGAATTGCGGGCGGTGCGTTACGGTCTGTGGGTTGGAGCAACTGCACTCACAGGCTGATCAGCCGCCGGCGGGTTAAGGTGCGCAAGCTGCGGCGGCGTATCTTTGGCACGATTTGCGTCCGGGAGGGGCGGGGGCCGCGTGCTCCCGAGTGGATTCATCACTCGGGCTGTGCGCGGAAGCCCGGTCAGAACGGCGCCGGGAAATAACGGGCCTCAGGATCGAGCGCTCTGCGCAACGCCTTACTGTCTTTAAAAATCGGGCCCGGCCGGTCATCCCGAAGCTCCGCCTTGTCCAAAACAAACTCAGGATAAACACGGTTGCTGGCCGGCTCGTAGACCTTGTCGCCGGAAAACCTGCCCCAGAGTTGGTACTCGTAACCGTTGTCTGTGCCAATGGCATTGAGAGCGCGGTCGGGGGCGAGTGTTTTGTTTTCGTTAAGCATCACCAACTGGGCCTGGCTCCATTTCTCAGTCGGACGCCGGATGTAACCCCACACCTTGTAGTCGTTCTTGTAATAACGACGCCCAATGAAAGTGGGTCCCGGTTTTTCAAGCGCCATCAGCTGCTCCATCTGAAGCCGTTTAGTGGCCATTTCGTT
>JBILLC010000236.1:0-4520 GCA_044376275.1 Chthoniobacteraceae bacterium
GTCGGTTTTGGCCGGTTTTGCAGTGGCATTTTAAGTTCACTCAACCGGATAAGAGCGAGTCCAGAATGGTTGAACTCGCAAACGTTATGGTTCCATCCCCACCCGAAGAGTTGAACTCTGGGTGCCTTTTACCGCTTTTGATTTGGGGCCGACTCTATGGCACTCTGACAAGGCTTAGTCTGCGCAGGTCCATAATTGCCCCGCCGCGTTTTTCCATGGGCCTCACGGCGACGTTTGTTTTTCCTGCCGGGAGTTCAACGATTCCGATGCGTCGGGGAATGAATCGCTGGAAGTGACCTGTGTCTTCCACATTGAACTGAGTGCTTGTCCTGCCTACCTGCACTTCGACGATTGATCCTCCCTTTGCGCAAGCCTGTAGGATTTCGATTGCGTAACGGCCGGGTTGAATGATCTCGCACTCCCATTCCGCCCAGTCTGAGGGATCAACCCAATAGCCGAGAGTGTCTTTGTTTGCTTGGGGCTCGTAGCGGAGTTTGTTGGCATGAAGAAATGCGTCTTTTGGCTCCAGATGAATCAGGCCTGAGTTTGCTGAGGGCTCGTTTGGGATGATGCGGATTTGATCCATTGCATGTCTCCAATCCAGCATGGTTCTGGCTGTCTCAGCGGCATTGGGGAGCGGGGTGACGACTGAGACGTCTTTTGTCTGGTAGCATGCCTCCCAAAGCAGCGGTTGGAAGAAGGTGTTTGCGCGGGGCATGCTTGCACCTACGCCTCGACGCCATTCTTCAAGTTTGCCTCGCATGGCTGCGACGCGGGCGGGCTCTGATGCTGCAAGATTGTGTTCCTCGGAGACATCGTCTTTCAAATTGTAGAGTTCAAGCGCGCCGTCCTCGAATTGTTCGACTAGTTTCCAGTCCTCTTCGCGGATGGCGCCAGAGGGCCGTCCTCCCTGATTGGTGTAGTGTGGCATATGCCAGTAAAGTGGCCGCGCTGTCATGGATCCGCCTCCGGTTAACAGTGGTGCAATGCTGGTGTAATCCGAGGGTAGGATTGGGGCGGCACCCGCGTATTCGATTAGCGTCGGAGCGAGGTCGCCATGAACCACAGGCGTGCCGACGGTTCCAGGAGTGATCTTCTGCGGCCAACGGATGATCAGGGGGCTTCGGATTCCTCCTTCGTAAAGAAAACCTTTTCCGGCGCGATGAGGGCCGTTGTGGGTTGCCGGAGTATTCGGGGTTTCGGGCACGTGAAGTCCACCGTTGTCGGAACAGAAAATCACGATGGTTTTTTCCTTCAGATGGAGGGCTTCAAGCTTCCCCAGAATCTGGCCGATAGCAGTGTCGAGTGTCTCGATCATTGCGGCGTAGATTGGATTAAATGTATGGCTCTTTGCTGCCACGCGGTTGGGCTGGGCGGCAAGGGGGACATGCGGGTTGTCGAAAGCGAAGTACAGGAAGAAGGGGTGTTTCGCGTTTGATTCGATGAATTCAATAGCCTTCGCAGTCTGCGCAAATTCTCCTTTTCCTCCCTCATTAGCGGTGGGAGTTGTGTTGCTGCGTCCCGCGAAAACAAAGTCAAACCCACGTGAGGCGGCATCCAGGGGGGGTGAGCCGAGGTGCCATTTGCCGACGCAGGCGGTGGAGTATCCGGCCTCCTTGAGGCGTTCAGCGATGATGGGGCGATCGCTGGCAAGTCCTCCGGGAAGTGCAGGCTGGATGAGTCTGTGGCCTGGCCAGTCTTTGCGACCGGGAAGGAAATTGGTGATCTGCAGTCGCGCGGGGGATTGCCCGGTTAGCAGGGCGGCACGGGATGGCGAGCAAATGGAGGCAGCGCTGTAAGCCGTTGTGAACCGCTTGCCTTCACTCGCGAGCTTGTCCAAGTTGGGTGTCGAGTGTTCTTTCCGGCCGTAGACACCGATATCGTTGATGCCTAGATCGTCGGCAAAAAGTAGAACGATGTTTGGGTGTTCAGGAGCCGCACAGAGGATTTGTGTGAGGCTGGTGGCAACTGCAAGGAACCGAAGCAATGAGGATAGAATCTTCATGTGGGGGGCGAGGATGGTGAGCTGATGGCATTGAGCGGAGTCAGTGCGTAAAGCTGTGCTGTGCAGGTTTTCATTTTCCGCGATAGCCCCATGCAAAGCAAGCGGTGAGACTTGGCAATGGCCGTGTTACCACTCAATGTGAGGGATATGTCATTTCGAGTCGGTGTCATAGGAACCGGGCACATTGGGCGGCTGCATTCGCGAATCTTGAGTGAGGTCGCGGGAAAGGATTTTGTCTGCGTCTTCGACACGAACGCGCAGGCGGCGCGCGAGGTGGCGCAGTTGCACGGTGTGAGATTCACCACGTCGTTGGATGAATTTATTTCAAGCGTGGATGCCGCCACAATCGCCACGCCGACGCCATCGCATTTTCCGATCGGAAAAATGCTGCTTGAGGCGGGCAAGCACGTACTGATTGAAAAGCCAATCACTGAGACTACAGCAGACGCACATGCTCTGGTTTCGATCGCGCAGAAACGTGGGCTAGCGCTTCAGGTCGGCCATGTGGAGAGGTTCAATCCAGTGCTGTCTGCCTTGGAAGCGCGATTACATCATCCCAGATTTATTGAAAGCCACCGACTGTCGCCGTATCCGAGCCGCAGCACAGAAATCGGTGTCGTCCTGGACCTTATGATCCACGATATTGAAATTATTCTGCACTTGGTTCGCTCGCCGGTTGTTTCGGTCGATGCAGTCGGGGTGCCTGTTTTAAGCTCGAGTGAGGACATCGCGAACGCGCGTTTGCGATTTGAAAATGGTTGCGTTGCTAACCTGACGGTTTCCCGTGTGAGTCCGGAGCGGTTGCGGAAGATTCGCGTATTTCAGGAGGACTGCTACTTGTCGCTTGATTACATGCGACAGGAGGGGTTCGTGTATCGGATGGCGGAGGAGCACCACAAGGAGAGTTCGCTGCTGAGCAAACTTTTTGCATCGAGCGACTCGACGATTGTGAGCGAGTTTGCAGGTAGAAAGATCGTTCGTGAACCGGTTCCTATCGAGAAAGGTGAATCGCTCAAGCGGGAGTTGGCTGATTTTGTGTCGTGTGCCCGCGCTGGGGCGCAGCCAAAGGTGAGCGGGCGCGAGGGGACGGCTGCTCTCGAGCTTGCGCTGGATGTGGCTCGCAGGATCTCCGACCACAACACACAGCATCCAACCGGGGCGCGTGCGGTTCTTTAAATTGGGCAAATCATTGCGATGGCCAAAAAGCGAATTTTATACGTGGTCGCAGGGGAGGAGAGTGGGGACGCGCGCGGCGCGGAGGTTTTGGCGGCGCTCAAAGAGCGGATACCAGAGTTGGAGATCTGCGGGGCCGGCGGTCCGAGGATCGCAAGGCTGGCGACTGGGCCGTTCATGGATTGGTCCGGGGAGGCTGTCGTCGGATTTTGGGACGTCGTCAAAAAGTACGGTTACTTCAAGGCCCAGATGGACCGAATGCTTGCTGAAATTGAGCAGATGGGACCGGAGGCTGTGCTGTTCATTGACTACCCGGGATTTAATCTGCGTCTTGCAAAACAGGTGAAGGCGCGGCACCCGGTGATCAAGACACTTTATTATATCAGTCCGCAGGTGTGGGCTTGGAATCGCGGTAGGATCCCAAAAATGGCGAGGTTCCTCGATCGAATGCTTTGCATTTTTCCGTTTGAAAAAGCCCTGTACGAGGCTTCGGGATTGAGGACAGAGTTTGTGGGTCATCCCATGTTGGACTCGCTTGTGAAGTTGAAGTCGGGTGTGAGGCGGCGGGATGAGTTGGTGGGGTTGTTTCCTGGCAGCAGGGATCGTGAGGTGAAGCGGCTTTTTCCGGTAATGTTGGAGGCGGCAAGTCTTCTAAAGTGTGCGAGGCCCGGTTTGGAGTTTGAGGTGGCGGCGGCAAACACAAGGCTCGCGGGTTGGATCAAAGAGCATATCGCGTCCAAGGGCCACGATCCGAATTTGTGCAAGGTCGGATTAGATCGGTTTTACGGGCTCGCGCAGGAGGCTGCGGTTGGGATGGTGTGTTCTGGGACTGCGACATTGGAGTCGGCCTTCTTTGGGTTGCCGATGCTGGTTGCCTACAAGGTGTCGTGGATAACCTGGGTGATTGGCAGGGCATTGGTCAAACTGCCTCACATCGGGATGCCTAATGTTCTGGCTGGCAGGGAGATTGTTCCGGAATTGCTCCAGGGCAGCGCGACTCCGGAGCGGTTGGCCGCGGTGGCTGGAGGGCTTCTAGGGGATTCTGCGGCGCGTCTGGCGCAGCAGGAGGCGTTCGCTTCGGTGATTGCGGGGTTGGGCAGTTGCGGTGCGGCAGCGAGGACGGCGGATGCGGTGGCTTGCGCGCTTGGGGAATAGACGGGTGCCTCTGAGCGGATCGCCGATGTTTGCTCAGGCTGATTTCCTTTGAGGAGGGCCATCGTTTCGCCGAGGCGCGGGGGATGCAATCCCCCATTGGCCGGCGCGCGGTGGCGCATTAAGGTGACGGGGTGATGATTCCTCCGCAAATTCTGCTGAACGCCTACAGGCAGGGTGTTTTTCCGAT
>JBILLC010000237.1:0-4516 GCA_044376275.1 Chthoniobacteraceae bacterium
TGCCTCGATGGACTCGCAGCGTTCCACGTCAAAAACGCTGAACAAAAGATTAAACCGCCTCCACAGTTCAACAAACCACTGGTTCACCAAAGCGTCTGGCACCAGCACCAAAATCCTCTGCGCCCGCCCCGCCAAATACAATCGATGGAGAATCAAGCCCGCCTCAATCGTCTTGCCCAGTCCGACCTCATCGGCAAGCAGTGCGCGCGGCGACAACCCCGACGCAACCTGCCTCGCGATGTACATTTGATGGGGAATCAAATCAACGCGTCCTCCCACAAATCCGCGCACCGGCGAGCCAAGCATTTTTGCACGCCATCTAAGGGTCTCGTGCCGTAACTCGAACAGATGATTCTCATCGGTCTGCCCCGCGAACAATCGCGCTTCAGGAGTGCTGAAGCTAATCGAATCCGCGAGCTGCGCCTCCTGCACATCACCCTCCGCCGTGCCGTAAACCAACAATCCCTGCATCTCTGCCACGGAAACCACACGCCGCTTTTCACCAGTGTGCAAAGTGATCGCGTCCCCCTCCTTGAAACGAACACGCCTCAGAGGCGCGGAGCGGAGCGCATACTGCCGATGCTCGTTGGCAGCAGGAAAGAAAACCTCCACCCGTCCGAATTCCTTCTTCAACACAATTCCAAGTCCCAATGCGGGCTCGCTATCGCTCACAAGCCTTTGCCCCCGCTCAAATTCATCCCTAACCGTTGAGTTTGACATCGAAAAAGTCCGGTACCCTACCTCCACTCCCCCACGATTGGAAGAGGCATTCCGCCGTGGAAGCCGGTCCGACCACGCAAAACCACACAAATCATGGATGGATGCCGTCCACAAGCGGCCATCGCTAATCCAACGTGCTTTTCCCGGCGCTACCCGTCTAGAGTTTGGCATGCAACCTATCCACACCTCCCGCCGCTCTCTCATCAAGAATTCAGCTGCAAGCGCGATTGCACTTGTCGCCTCCTCACTTCAAACACGTTTAAGCGCTGCAGACAACGCGTCGGGACTCAAAGGGCGCATTCGCCACTCCGCCTGTAAATGGTGTTACCCGAAAATCGCCCTCGAAGATTTCTGCTCGGCAGCGAACCAAATCGGGCTCACGTCCATCGACCTCCTCACAAGCGAGGATTTTCCGACTCTGAAAAAACACAACCTCACCTGCGCGATGGCGCAGATCAGGCCGATCAAAGATGGAAACGGCAAGGATCTTGGTGGAATCACACGCGCGTTCAACCGAAAGGAACACCACAGCTTGCTTGTGGAGTCCTATGAACCGCAGATTAATGCGGTCGCGGAAGCAGGCTTCAAAAACTTGATTTGTTTTTCTGGCAACCGCGACGGGATGGATGATGAGACTGGATTAAAAAACTGCGCCGAGGGGCTCAAGAAACTCATGCCGCTTTGCGAAAAAAAGGGCGTTGTACTCGTAATGGAACTCCTGAACAGCCGTGTCAACCATCCCGACTACATGTGCGATAAAAGCGCATGGGGAATAGAACTCTGCAAACAGGTTGGCTCCGATCACTTCAAACTTCTTTACGACATCTACCATATGCAAATTATGGAAGGTGACGTGATTGCGACGATCCGCAAACACCACGCTTTCTTTGCGCACTACCACACGGGAGGCGTTCCCGGCCGCCATGAAATCGACGCAACCCAGGAGCTCAACTACCCTGCCATCATGAAAGCGATCGTGGACACTGGATACACCGGTTATGTCGCTCAGGAATTCATTCCAACAAAACCAGAGCCGCTGCACTCGCTGAAAGAAGCGGTGCAGATTTGCGATGTGGCGTAGATCACCCGAATCCGCGCGCCACATCAGTCAAACTCATTTCAAGCGCCGGGACACAAAGTGACGCGCTTGCTCAAATTCAATCGCTTCGTTTTGTAAAAACGAAGGCTTGCCCACATCGGTCAGCCGAGCGTTTCCAGAAGAAAAACTGTCGCCGGCGATTAATTTCGCCTGACTTCAATCTGGGAGGGCAAAAGCCCACGTCGGTGCCGGATACGGGCAAGCCGTTGTTGAAACAATGGAAGGAACTGAGTCTAACTAGCCTACCATGTCTTTGAGCTTCTTCAGGGGACGAACCCGCACCGCTGTAGAGGCGGGCTTGGCCTTGAACATCACTTCCTCCTTGGTGAAGGGATTGATGCCCTTGCGAGCCTTTGTTGCAGGTTTACGCACTGTACTGATCTTCATCAGGCCAGGGAGAACGAAGACGCCAACAGCGTTTTTCTTGATGTGCGCTTCGATGACGTCAGCCAAACCATCAAGCACCGAAGACACTTGTCTGCGGCTTAATTCAGTGCTGGCAGCGATCTGCTCCAGAATCTGGCTTTTGGTTTGTCTGACTTTGATTGGGGTGGATTTCTTTGCCATCCATCGGGATTCGCGAAATTGAGCGCCATTGTCAAGACGCCTGAGCAGAAGATCGCAGAAGATTTTTAAAACGCCTCATTCGCGCTCCATTCAACGGGAGGCAGAAAATCACACCGGGCAGAACTTTTATATTTATACAACATTGCCTTCCAGTGCTTTACATTATCAAATTACCGCTTCAGCAAGAGAACAAATCTGCTTCAAAGACTTCCAGTCTTGTAAAAGCAAATGATCACAATTGAACCCTTGACTTCCATCAAGTCATCCAGGGCAAGCCGCAGCAAACCACTTGTTTTTACGCACGAAAACCAAGTCGACACATAAAAACTCATCCGCAATGCTCGACGCATTTCATCGAAGACAATGGCAATCAATCACGCGGCGGGCGGTGCTATGATCCGCGGAGCCTTGAGTCTGACAGCCGCGCCGCAGTGCAAATCTATTCGGCATACTCAGCCCAGGAACTGCTCGTCTCCCAAACACGGACCCTCTCAAGTCGAACATCAGCTCGAAGCGTGTATGCACTTGCGGATGAGCCGGCGTATTCCGCCATGCGTTCGCGCAGGAAAACAAAAATTGTTTTAGCGAGTAATTCAGTGGTTGGATCCTCTTGAGCAAAACCAATGACCCGATCCCCGTAGGTGGCTTTGAAAACCGGGTACATTGGATCCTCGGTGTTCATACAAAGCGCGTGATCATATTGGTCGAGGAATTCACCGACCAAGCTTTTGAGCAGCTTAAAGTCGCACACCATCTCATTTGAATCCAAAGTTTCGGCGCTCAAAATACACTCCACTTTTCTGGTATGTCCGTGAGGAAAACGGCATTTGTCCGGATGCTTGGACAGCATGTGTCCATTTTCCACCTCGAACGTTTTGCAGATCTGAAAAGGCATGTTAGCAGAGTTGAGATGTAGCAGTTTCAGCCGTGCTTATCCTGTGACTCGCGCCCCAGCCAGAGAACGATTGAGAGCACTCACGACGCCTTGTATCGACGAAAGCTCGATATTTGTGTTCACACCAGCGCCCCAAACCGAGCGGCCGTCAGCTTTTTGAATGCGCACATAAGAAATCGCACTCGCCTCAGTCCCGCTCCCAAGCGCAGCCTGGCGGTAATCAGTCACTTCGAGCGTTGCGATGCGAGCAGCCTTAAGGCCGCTCACAAAGGCCGCGATCGGCCCATTGCCTTCGCCAATTACCGCCATTTCGATCCCGTTAAAAAGAACACTGGCGCGGCATCGGTGCACCCCACCGGTACCGTCGGCGTGAAAATGTTGCAGCTTCAATGGATCGGTGCGCTCGACATACTCCTGCCAAAACATCTTTTTTAATTCAGCGCCCGAGACTTCACGGCCCAAAGCATCCACGGCATCGTTCGCCAAAGGCCCGAACTCGCGTTGCAAATCCTTTGGAAGCTCGATGCCGTACTCGCTCTCGAGTAGGTAGGCAACTCCTCCCTTCCCTGACTGGCTGTTCACACGAATGACTTCCCGATACTCCCGCCCGATATCAGACGGATCAATCGTCAGGTACGGAATGTCCCATACCCCTTTCTCGCCGTTTTTCTGCCATTCCACGAGTCCCTTGCGGATCGCATCTTGATGAGATCCAGAGAAGGCCGTGAACACCAACTCACCTCCGTACGGATGACGCGGAGGCACAGTCATGCCCGTGCATCTTTCATACACTTCCCGAAGCGCGTTGATGTCCGAAAAATCCAACTCAGGTGCAATTCCGTGCATGTAAAGATTCAAAGCGACGCTTACCACATCGAGATTGCCAGTGCGCTCGCCATTGCCGAAAAGCGTTCCCTCGACGCGCTGTGCTCCAGCGAGCAAAGCGAGTTCCGTTGCAGCCGTGCCCGTGCCTCGATCGTTGTGCGTATGGACGCTGATAATCGCCGCCTGACGATCCTCTAGATTTGTGCAGAACCACTCTATCTGGTCTGCATAGACATTCGGCATGGCCACCTCGACGGTGTCGGGCAAGTTCAGAATAATCGGCTCCTGAGCCGAGGGTTTCCAGACCTGCATCACCGCCTCGCAAACTTCCAAAGAAAACTCAACCTCCGTCGCGGAGAAACTCTCGGGCGAATACTCCAGGCGGATATGTGAACCGGCAAGCAACGGAA
>JBILLC010000238.1:0-4503 GCA_044376275.1 Chthoniobacteraceae bacterium
TCAAGACCATGGTGATGAGCAGAACCTACCGACAATCCTCCCGGCTGTCTCCGATGCTCGCGAACAAGGACGACCAGAACCGACTCTACGCCCGAGGCCCGCGTCACCGCTTGGATGCAGAATCGATCCGCGACAATGCGCTTTCCATTGCAGGTCTGCTGAGCACAAAGCTCGGTGGCGAACCCATCCGCCCTTATCAACCCGATGGCCTATGGATCAAAGTAGGCGGGCAGAAGTACGAGTACACGGTCAGTCCGGGTGAGGAAAAATTCCGCCGCGGCTTATACGTTGTGATCAAACGCGGTGCGCCTTACCCAAGTTTTATCAACTTTGATGCGAACGCGAGAATGGCTTGCCGGGTGAAGCGCACTCGATCAAACACTCCGCTTCAAGCGCTCACACTCATCAATGATCCCGTTTATGTGGAGGCGGCAATGGCTTTCGGAAAGCGGATTTTGTCAGAATGCAAAGACGCTTCCGACTTACTAAGAATTGAACACGCATTTCTACTTGCTGTCGCAAGGAAGCCGCGCCCGGCGGAACTCCAAACGATACAATCACTCTTAAACGTCGAGCGTCAGACGGCAAAGGCGTCCGCCGATGCTGCAAAGAACGCATCTGATTTTGTTGCGAATCAACAACTGCCGACAGGAGTTGATGCCATCGAATTTTCAGCATGGTACGCAGTCGCAGCGGCTCTGCTCAACATGGATGAAACCATCTCAAAACAGTGACTCCCCAATGATGAACAGTATAACGCGTCGTTTTCTTTTCCAACGCTCAGGCCTCGGTCTGGGTGCCTTCAGCCTCGCTGGGCTGCTGGGTGAGCGCCCGACTTTTGCTGCCGTGCAGACGGATCCCTTGTGCGCTCGCCAGCCAATGTTCACGCAGCGTGCCAAAAGAATCATCTACCTGCACATGATTGGCGCCCCGTCGCAGCTTGATTTATTTGACCACAAACCAGAGCTGATTGCGCGAGATGGCGAGGAGTGCCCCGAGTCACTTCTAAAGGGCCGCCGTTTCGCATTCCTTGGAAATAAAATGACGTTGGCTGGTACAAAATGGAAGTTCTCGCGCCATGGACAGAGCGGCCAGGAGATGAGCGAACTGCTTCCAAACCTCGCGCGAGTCGCCGACGATATTGCAATTCTAAGGACACTGCACACCGAGGAGATTAATCATGCACCGGCGCAAATGTTTCTGCACACTGGATTCGGCCGCGGTGGCCGACCCAGCTTTGGATCCTGGGTCACCTACGGTTTAGGAACCGAGCAGCAGGATCTGCCCGCGTACGTAGTCATGCTCTCCGGGCCACTTGGCGGAGCTGGCACAAGCCTGTGGGCGAATGGATTTCTGCCCAGCGTCCATCAAGGCATTCAATTTCGCTCATCGGGAGACCCAGTTTTGTTCCTGAGCAATCCAAAAGGCCAGACGCAGACCGGACGGCGGAAGATATTTGATGCGATCAAATCCTTAAACGAAGGGACGCTGGCCGATGTCGGGGATCCTGAGATCGCAACGAGAATCAGCCAGTATGAGATGGCCTTTCGCATGCAGACCAGCGTTCCGGAGCTCATGGATCTTTCAAAGGAATCCCCCGCTACACTGCGTTCCTACGGTGCGCAGCCGGGTGCGGCTTCGTTCGCAAACAACTGCCTGCTCGCACGCCGACTAGTTGAGCGTGGCGTGCGTGTGGTGGAACTTTACGATGCAGATTGGGATCATCACGGAAACTTGGCAAACAGGCTTCCGGAAAAGGCGCGCGATGTGGACCAGGCCATGGCAGCGTTGATCACTGATTTAAAGCAGCGAGGCATGCTCGATGACACCATTGTGATTTGGGGCGCGGAGTTCGGTCGGACGCCGCTACGGCAAGGAATTGATGAATCAGGTAAATCCACAAACCCCGGCCGGGATCACCACAAGGATGCGTTCACAATGTGGATGGCAGGCGGAGGCATCCGGCCTGGCATCACGTATGGGAGCACGGACGAATTTGGATTCAGCCCTGTTGAAAAGCCAGTACACATACACGATCTCAACGCCACCATACTCCATCAACTTGGGCTCGATCATGAGCGGCTTACCTTCAAGTATCAGGGGCGGGAATTTCGGCTGACCGATGTGCACGGCAAGGTCGTGCGCGACATCCTTGCTTGATCCCACTGTCCCTCCGCCACCGCGATGGGCACTTACTGACACCGAGTCAATTTACTCACGCAACTTATGAACATCACCATCCGTTACATTCTGATCCTAAGCACGGCATTAAAACTGTCCACAATCGCTGCTCCAACCGGATCCCCCGCAGCCGACACCAAGCCTGAGGCGGGTTCAAAAGCAGAGACCTCCAAAAAGCTAAACTGGAGCTTCACGCCTGACCCCGCACTGCCAAACGTGCTCATTCTGGGCGATTCAATTTCCATCGGATACACGCTTCAAGTGCGAAAACTTCTTGAGGGAAAAGCCAATGTTTTTCGGCCAATGAGCCCACGTGGGGACGCGCCGCAAAACTGTAGTGGAACAACCTATGGCGTCAATGAAGTCGACCGTTGGATCGCAGGACAAAAGTGGGACGTGATTCATTTCAACTGGGGTCTTCACGACCTTAAACATGTCAAGACTCCAGGATCGAACGACAAGTCCGACAACCCCGCAGATCCGGTCCAAGCAACGCTTGAGAATTACAGTAAGAATTTAGAGCAAATCGTCGCAAAACTTAAGGCCACATCCGCAAAGCTTATTTTTGCAACCACAACTCCGGTTCAAAAAGGAACCACAAATCCACTCCGTGAACCGGAGGCGCCAAAAGCTTACAACGCTGCCGCAATCGAAATCGCCAAGAAACACGGCGCTTCCGTCAACGATCTTTTCGCATTTTGCGAGCCGCAACTCGGTAAACTCCAGCTTCCACTGAATGTTCACTTCACACCGGAGGGTTCGCAGGCGCTTGCCGGGCAAGTTGCGGATTCAATTGTGAAACAACTCGCACCGCCCACCAATCGATAACGCTTCCTGCTGAGTTCGAACCGTGACGCACCAAAGACGGCTGCGACGCACGATGGCATTCCTGTTTCAATCAACCTCTTTGGAGTATTTTGTTCCACGGCATGCCAACCGGCTGCACTCCACTGAGTGGCAACGCAAGGCTTTAACACCGTAAAAATACGAAGAGGTTGTTCCGCGCCTTCTCGTTCCATTTGACTCCCCCCCTTGCCAGCGCGACTATTTCTGCTTCCTCTCTCTGACGAATGATCGAAAAGCACATCCTCAAAATCACCAAAGAACTAAACCTTCAAGCGCGGCAGGTTGCAGCGACCGCCATACTACTCGAGGAGGGTGGGACGGTTCCCTTCATCGCACGTTATCGAAAGGAAAAGACCGGTGAACTGGACGAGGTTCAAATCACGGCGATTCGGGACCGGATCGAGCAACTTGGTGAACTGGACAAGCGCAGGGAATCAATCCTTTCCTCACTGAAAGAGCGCAATCTTCTAACCGATGCGCTTCAAGCCAAAATCGACCAGGCGGAGACCATGAGCACGTTGGAGGACGTCTATTTGCCGTTCCGCCCGAAGAAAAGAACACGGGCAACGATCGCCAAGGAAAAGGGGCTCGAGCCCTTGTCCGAGATCCTGTGGGCACAAGAGATTGCAACCGACCCAAAAGCTGCCGCTGTAGCGTTCATCGACAGCGCGAAGGAAGTTCCGGACGTGGCAACCGCTCTTGCCGGTGCGCGCGACATTATTGCGGAACGCATCAACGACGATGCCGCGGCTAGAGCAAAGCTGCGCGAGCTGTATATCAGTCAGGGAAGCATCAAATCGAAGGTTGTCTCGGGTAAGGAAGAGGAGGGTGCAAAGTTTAAAGATTACTTCGACTGGACCGAACCCGCGTCAAGCGCGCCGTCCCATCGGATTCTTGCGATGCGTAGAGGCGAGGAGGAGGGATTTCTTTTCACGCGCTTGACCCCGCCAGAGGACCAGGCCGTTGCGCTTCTTGAGGCGATGTTTGTCAAAAATGCTTCGTCGGCAGCGCAGGAAGTTCGCACCGCGGTTCAAGACTGCTACAAGCGCCTGCTCGGTTTCGCGATGGAGGGGGAGGCTCGAGTGCACTTCAAAAAGCGTGCCGACGATGAAGCTGTAAAGGTGTTTGCCGCCAATCTTCGCGAACTACTTCTTTCTGCGCCGCTTGGCCAAAAAAACGTACTGGCAATCGATCCAGGGTTTCGCACCGGCTGCAAGGTGGTCTTGCTGGATCGACAGGGAAAGCTCCTTGGCAATGACGTGATTTATCCGGAGAAAAGCGCAAGAGAACAAGCTGAGGCTGCCACAATGGTTCGGACGATTATAACCAAGTTCAATGTGGAAGCCATCGCCATCGGCAACGGCACAGCGTCGCGCGAAACTGAGACTTTCATTCGCAAGCTCGGCCTGCCTGCATCGATCCCAATTGTGATGGTTAACGAGAGCGGCGCTTCGATCTATTCCGCTAGCGAAGTGG
>JBILLC010000522.1:0-4488 GCA_044376275.1 Chthoniobacteraceae bacterium
CAGATACCCGAGCGGTTGAACTGCAGCTTTGCGCCGGAGGCGATCGTGGTCAACCCGCCGATCTGGCCGCTGGCCGCGCCGTCACCGACGCGCAGGGTGCCCTCGCTGATGGTGGTACCGCCCGTGTAATTGTTGTCGCCGGTGAGGGTCAGAATGCCGCTGCCGCTCTTCACCAGCGCGCCGGTGTTTAACAAGAGCACCCCGCTCAGGGCGATATCGCCCGCACCCGTCGTGGTCAGAATCGAGCCCGAGCCAAGAATATTCCCCGTGCCGCTGAGGGTGAGCAGTCCGGCATCGGAACTAATGGTCGTGTTGCCCAGCAGCCTGATCCCGCCACCGAGGGTGTTGCTGCCCGATACGTTGCGCAGCGCGCCCGCGCCACCCACGCCGGACCCGGACAACTCGAAATTCTCAGTCGCAATCGTGATGTCACCGGAAACCTCCATCGCCGCACCCGAAAGAATCCTGGTCTTATCGCGGTCGAGCGCGGCGATCCCGAGCGCGTTCGCATTCGCCACCTGCAGCACGCCAGCGGTGATTTCCGTGGTGCCCGAATAAGTGTTGCTGCCGCTCAAGATCAAGCGGCCCAGACCCGACTTACTCAGAGCGATAGCACCGGAAGTCGTCCCGCCGGAGATCGTGCCGCCGAGGGTCAATTCCGTGCCAGTCACCGGAATCACCGCAGTGGTCATGGAAATGAGACCTGCGAAGCTCGAGGTGCCCGTGGAAGTGCCGATCCCGCCGCCGCTGAGCAAGGTGAGTTGTTCAGCCGTGGTGTAGTTCACGTTTTGGAAATCCAGTCGCACCCCGCTGCCGCTCACCGTGGTTCCGCCCGCGTCGCTACCGAGCGCGGCGTTGGCAGTAATGATCACCACACCACCCGTGACCGAAGTGGTGCCCGTGTACGCGCCCGCACCGCCCAACGTCAGTGTCCCGCCACCGGTCTTTGTCAGGTTACCCGACCCCAGATCCAGTCCGCCCGCAAAGCTGATGGCGCCCGTCGCGCTCACCACCAGATTGGTGTTGGTGCCGGTCACCGAACCGGTGTTGGTGAACGCCAGCGAACTGTTCGCCGCCACGGAGAAGTTGCTATTGGCCCCCAGCGAAAGCACCCCGCCAAAGGTGTTGGTGCCGCTCAGATTTGAAATCACCCCAGGCTGCCCCGCGGCGCCAGTGCCTGACACCGTCAGCGCCTCGTTACCCACGTTGATCCCGCCCTGCAACTGCAGCGTCGCACCCGCCCCCACCGTTGTGCCCGCCAGTGTGCCGCCCAACGCCAGTGAGTTCTGCAGGTTCACGATCCCGGCGTTGATGAGCGTCGCGCCCTCGTAGGTGCTCGAACCTGCCAGCACCAAAGTGCCTGTCCCCGACTTGGTGAGCCCGTACCCCGCGCCGCCATCACCGATTGCTCCTCCGAGCGTGAGCTGGCTCGCCGCGACGTCAATCACCCGCGAAGTCCCCGCCAGCGTGATCGCCCCTGTGCCCATGCTCAAATTGAAGGCGCTGCGGAAAATAAAATCCGACTGCCAGTTCTGCGCCATGTTCCAGGATGCCGTCACACCGCTCGCGTTGACCACCCCGATGGTACCGCCCAGGAGCGTGAAGGTGCCCGAGCCCAGCGCACCATTGTTGTTGAGCAACAGGCTGCCGTCATTGAGCGTCACCCCGCCAAGGAGAGCGTTGGATCCGCTCAAGGTGAGTGAACCGGTGCCGTACTTGGACAGACCGCCCGAACCGGATACCGCTGTCGCAAATGTCACGTTATTGGCGCCCAGATCCACCCCGGCCGTCACGCCCACCGGCACCGCCGCAAAGCGACCGGAGAAATCCGTCGTGATGCCCGTGCCGTAGGCCAGTGTACCGCCACCGAACGTGATGCTCCCCGCCGAGCCAATCGCTCCCACGGTGCCCACCCGCAACAGACCACCGTCGATCGCCACGCCGCTCGTGAACGTGTTGCTCGCCGAAAGCGTCAGCGTACCAGCACCCGCCTTGCCCAGCGACACCGTTCCCGCGAGGAACGCCGAGGCGAAGGTTACATCGTTGCCGTTGGTGTCGATGATCGCGCGTGTGCCCGTGCCGACGCTCAGACGTGTGGACATGTCCGTCGTGTTACCCACTGCAAACCGCAGCGTGCTTGATCCCGCAAAAGTGATGCTGCCCGAGGTCCCGAGACCGCCCGCAGCGAACTCGAGGGTGCCGAGTGTAATCCGAGTGCCACCGGTGTAGGTATTGGCGCCCGTCAACGACACCGTGCCGCCCAGCACGGATACATTCCCGGAACCCGACACCAGCGTGCCCACTGAAGTGACTGTCCCCGTCCGCGCAAACGCCAGCGTCGCTCCGCTGCCCACGCTGATGTATCCCGTGCCAGGACCGCTGCCGGCTGTGAGGCTGCCGAACTGCAGAGTGCCCGCGTTGATGAGCGTGTTGGCGTAGTTCAACGTGCCCGATAAAATCAATGTGCCCGTGCCGGACTTGATCAGGTTCTGCGCCGTCAGATCCGAGGCGTAGGAGAAGGAGGCGCCGGTGGCGTTGCCCGTGTCCAACCCGAGGGAATATGCGGAGCCCTGAATGCGGTTGGCAATGAGACTGGCGGCGGAAGCGGAGTCAAATTCGCCAGGGCCGCCGAGGTTGAGTCCCAGGGTGGTGTCTGTCCCCATGACCAGCTTGTAGGAAGTGCTGGTGCCTGTCCCTAGGGCGGAGAGTTGCTTAATGTTGAGCGTACCCGCGCTGACAGTGGTGGATCCGCCAAAAGTGTTGGTGCCGGTGAGATTCAAAACACCCCCGCCCGCCTTGGTCAACCCAACCACTCCGCCAGCGACCGTGCCCGTCAAGTTCAAGGTGGCGCCTTCATCGATCCCGATGGTCGCATCCGAACTCAGCGTGATGCTACCGGCAGCGCTGTTGACTCCCGACATGAACCGCAGCGCGCCTTCAGAAAGATTGCCGCTACCTGCGATGGAAAGGTTCCGGCTGCCGAATGCCGTGGTACCCTGCAGGACCAACCCGCCGCCGTTGGCAACCGTGAGAAGCGTGTTCGTACCACCAAGGGCGCTGGTGCCAGGAACGTTCAACACACCAGCACTTACTGTGGTGGCACCCGCGTAAGTGTTGGTCCCAGTCAAGAACAGTGTGCCCGCGCCAGCCTTGGTGAGCGCGGTGCCACCGCTGATCACTCCGCTCAGTGTCAGTGAATCCGCCAGCACTCCAATGGTCGTGGCCATCGTTCCAAGGGCGACTGCGCCAGCCATGCTGTTGACTCCGCTCGTGCTCACCAAAGCGCCCGCTCCCCCTGCGCCAGCACCCGTGAGACTCAACGCTTCAAGTCCGACGGCAATGCCGCCTTGAAGCCTCATGGTCGCACCGTTTTGAATGGTGGTCCCCGCTGAGGTGCCGCCAAGGGCGAGTGAATTGGAAATCACCAGCGTGCCGCCGCTGATAAGCACGGGACCTGTGAACGTGTTCGCCGTAGCAATCGTCAACGTCGCCGTGGAGGTGCCCACCTTGGTGATGCCGGTCACACCGGTAATAGAACCAGTGCCGCTGATGCTGTAGTCAAGAGTCGCCGCATTCACCGTCAAGGCACTCGGCGCAAACGTGCCGCTCAGAGTCAACGAGCCATTGGTCACCAGCTCGCTAGTACTCGGGCCAGTCTTGTAATGATCCGCAAGAATCGCTTCCTTGCCCGCTTCGAAGGTCATCGCGCTGCCCGTACTGATCACCCGCCAATTATCCGCCGTGTACACGCCCGAGCCATTGGTGCCCGCCCACAACAACCGGCTCGTGCTCGGAGTGGAAACGATGATCTGAATCGACGTGGACGAAGATGTCCACTCGGCAAGCGAGACTTGGAACCCTTGGGAGCCCAACTCTGTTTGTGCGAGACTCAATGTCGCGGTCCCAGCGGAAGTCAGCGGCAACCCGCCTATCGAGGAGAACAGAGTGTAGGTCCCGGGCGTCGGATCCACGAGCCCGCCGATCGAGAGCGAGATGGTATTGGTGCCGCTCAAACTCAAGCCGTTCGAGCCACTGATGAGAATCGCGCCCTCGGTCGAGGTGGGCGTCGGGGTAGCCAGCGTGAAGTTCACGGCTGTCATGCCGCCGTCCCGGCAAGCACGCCAGTGCCAAGGAATGTCGCGCCACTGGCCAGCGTCAGGGCCGTCGAACTGAGGGACCCGCTCAAATTGAGGGTCCCCGCGTTGATCGTTGTCGCACCTGTCAACGCGTACGTTCCAGCAAGAGTCAACAGACCATCCCCCGTCTTGGTCAGCGCGCCGTCGCCGGTTACAGGCGTTGAGAACGAAAGTGTCGCACCACTAACCACCGCCAACTGAAGGGCCGCTCCACTTCCCACCGTCACTGTGCCCGCACCCAGCACACCCGACATCGTCGAGCCATTGCCCACCGCAAGAGTGCCGCCCACAATCGTCGTCGGCCCGGTAAACGTGCTCGTGCCCGTCAAGGTGAGAATTCCCGAGCCCGCCT
>JBILLC010000239.1:0-4464 GCA_044376275.1 Chthoniobacteraceae bacterium
CCAGTTTTGTGGTCGACCAGAGTGATACCACTTCCGTTTATAATACCGTAACAGAGATGCCCCGCGTGCAGCCCCTTTTCCTCACGGTCCACAAAGCCGAGCTGGAACGTCTCATCTTTGTTGGTTCCCGGAAATTTGAAACGAACCACGACACCACCATCCGCAAATCCTGCGTCGTGGTGAATATGAGCCTGATGGCCGGCCTCCTTGGAAGCACTCGCGACTTTCAGGACTCCGCCATCTAAATCAGCCTGTTTAATATGTGGCACCCGGTCAGCAGTTGCGCTTTCCCAACCGTTGCCGATCCCGTGGAGGCCGTTGCCTTCCTCCTCACGCTCGAATGCGTCATGAAAAATCAGGGCACCATTCGAGCGGAGCCAGTCTGCGTCACTAATTGGGCGCACAGGGTTTGGACTAGTCGCATTCCCTGCTGTGTCCGCTGATGAAATCGGACTCTTGACAGAGGTGCCCTTCGAAATTTCAGGCAATATCGAGGCAATGCTCTCGGCAACTTTCTTTGCCATAAATGCCGACCCAGTCGGCATGAAATGCACATTTCGTTTTCCTTGCAGCCTCTCTTGGTCCGGTTTCACATGCGCCCACAAGTCGTTCCAAAGGATGCCCTCCGAAGCCACGACCCGGCGTGCAACCTCGTTGTAGGGCAACTCGGAATCTTTGACGTATTTTCCAGCGTCACATTCAGGAACGGGTGTAGTGCTTGCGAATACCAATTTCGCCCCAGTCTTCTTTAAACGGGCTATAATCACCCTGAGATTTTGTTCATATTCCGCCAATGACACGTTGGGATGCCCCCCATTCAAGGGCGTCGCGTAGTTTCCGTCCTTGTCTCTATCCGAATCGTCCGCAAAGCGGTAGGAAAGGTCGTGAAGTCCGTGATTGAAATGGATGACATCCCATTTTGCATTTTCGTCCGGAATCCAACGCACGAGCCCGTACGAACCAAGCGCGGTCTTTGTGGAACCACAATTTGCCGGCACACGGTGCACGTTCGCCTTTCCCTCGAGAGCCTTGCGGACGTCAAGTGTGTAGGCGATTGAAACTGAATCGCCCATCAGCAATACGCGCGGCAGCGAGGTGTCATCAGTTACGGCGACGAATTCCGGTGGAATCGCAGCCTGCTTGGTCGGAGCCTTTGTCTCTGCGTTGGCGGCCCAGAGTAGACCAAAAATCGGAAGAAAAACAACGACCTTAAACGAGGGGGATGGAGTAATCATAATTACCGAAGGAACGATGAATCAGCAAGGTAGCCGACCTGATAGTTTTCCCTCAAAAGCTCGGGGAAGGCAATTTGCTTGTGCTGAAAACCAGCGAGGGATCAGCCTGGTGGCAAAGTTGGATTGCAGCCGGGAATCACGCTGAAACAAAAAGCCACCCCTGTGCACACTGGCAGCGGGGTGGCTCTTGGCTGTGAATTTTAGTGCTACTGCTTCTTCTTTTTTCCTTTGCCAACACCCGCAAGGAACTCCTCGAGGGTGACAAATCCATCACCATCTTTATCGAGTTTTTTGAATTCAGCCTCGTCCTCCGCTGCGGTCTTCTTGCCGACGTACTCAGCCTGAGAGAGCTTGCCGTCCGCGTTTTCATCCCACTTCTTAAACAACTCTTCCGGTGTGGCATGCCCACCCTTCTTTGGTTCATCAGCGCCAAATACGAGGGTTGAGGAGACAACTGAGGTGATCAGGATTAAGGGTAATGTTTTCATGGGGTGTGGATTACTTTTTAGATATCGGCCGTCTTGAGACTTTTGCTGTCACGTGTTCGTCACACAACCACTGCCTCGCTTACGACTCGCAGAGAGAAACACGGTTTCGCTTGAGAAGTTGCGCTGAATTCCCAGCCCAGCATTGAAATCCTTTTCCCTGAAAGATGATTCCTCAAGCACGCGGCACACTTTGGGTCACCCACAGCCAGGACGCCCGCCGGATCCAATCCGTCTTACAGTCGCTCGGAACACTTCTTAAAAACGCTAGTTGGGGGAAAATCAGCGGATCTTCTGATCTGGAAGCTCTTTCTTGATGCCCTCATCGATGGGCATCTTATCGGCGCTACCCTCGAGGCCGGCGGCTGAGAGCAGATCCGCCAGTTCTTTCTGGAGCGCTGATACACGTTTTGCTTGGGAGGGCACCTTTGCGAGGTTCACCAACTCGTCTGGATCAGCTTTCAGATCGTATAGTTCACTATCGTGCCGGTCTGGAGATCCGTCTCCGTGGGGATACCGGATGTATTTCCATTGATCCGTCCGCAGCGCGCGAACGTTCGGGGTGTAAGGAAACTGTTTTTCGTAGTTGTACTCGTAAAACCAGGAGGTGCGCCAGTTGGAGTCACCTTCTTTGAGGAGCTTCACCCACGACTTGCCCTGGGCGCTTTCGAGGGGTTTGGCACTGCACAACTCCAGGATACTCGGAGCGACGTCGATGGTGAGCGCTTGTTGAGGAACCACCCTCCCCTTGCCCAAGGCGGGGTAGCGCACCAGCAGCGGAATACGTAGGCTGGCCTCATGGGCCGTGCGCTTATCAACCATGCCGTGTTCCCCCTCGAGCAATCCATTGTCGCCCATGAAAACAACAACGGTGTTCTCCAGCTGCCGGGTGTCCTCGAGGTATCTGAGGAGGCGTCCCACGCTGTCGTCTACGCTCAAGATGGTTCCCCAGTATCCGTGAACCATTTTCTCAAAGTCCTTTACCGCTTCAGGCTTGTCATCGGGGAAATGCTTCCGCCATTCAAACAGCGGGCCGTAAATCCCATGCCAAGTGTATAGACGGTCTTTCACCCAAGCTGGTTTCTGGTCGAGTTTGAAAGCGGAGGAAGGATACGGAACACGGACTGAGTCAAAGGTGTGTGCGTACTTTTCCTCGGGAGTGTAGAAACTGTGCGGGGCCTTGTGCCCGACACAAAGCGCCCAAGGCTTGCCGGAGTGATCGCGCTTAAGCCAGTCGAGCGCCATGTCCGTGACAACGGTTGTATAATAACCGGGAATAACCTTCCCAGCCTCACCGTTGACGTTCCATTCAGTATCGAAATATTTACCCTGCCCTTTGTGCGTTGCGAAGAAAGAGAAGCCGGCGCGAGGGTTGTCGTTATTTTCACCCATGTGCCATTTGCCCATGTAAGCGGTGTGGTAGCCCTCTGAAGTCAACCGGCTTGGCCAATGCGTGAGGGTTGATGGAAGTTCGGTGAAATTGTCGCGCACTCCATGCCGATGCGCATACATTCCGGTTAGAATCGATGCACGACTTGGTGAACAAAGCGAGGTGGTGCAGAAGGTATTTTCAAATCTTACTCCCTCCTTTGCAATGCGATCGATCTGGGGCGTTTTTAATGCGGGATGTCCCGCGCAGCTCATAGCGTTCCACCGGATGTCGTCGCAGAGGATAAAGAGCACGTTTGGTCTTCTATCCGCAGCAACACCACTCACGCACATGAGGATGGATGTCATCGCACCAATCCAAAGCGCGGGACTTATCGAGGGGAACGGATTTGATTTCATAAGCAGTACCAGCATTTCACACAATCCTCGCGACCGAAGCAATACTCAGCGGCTCAACCTCTGAAGCCATTCTTCAAGCATGGCTCGCTGCCTTGTTTGAATACCCTCAGGAAGATGTTCAAGCATCCAGCCGACATCTTCTGCAGCCCCAACTCGATTTCCTTGGATTTCGCGGATCATGGCGCGGCTGAGGCGTTCACGTCCCGCGTCGGGATCGAGTGCAATCAGCAAGTCCATGTAAGGCAGAGCGTCCATCGCTCCGTTGCGAGCTTCCAATTGCGGCCCGGCAAGGTTCCGAATCATCCGCACGATAATGTCCCGTTTGCTTGCAGGCTGCCTTGCCTTCTCGGCGACAGTGTTACCGTCGGCCACGACGTCGATGGCTTGAGCCATGCTAAGACGCTTCCCACCATCGTAGACATCCACCAGCGAAAATTTATCCTGCGACGACCTGCGGTATCCCACCATGAATCGGCCTGGCAGTGGAATACCGACCACCCCCTCCACACCCAACCTCTGCGCGAGCTCAATGTACACGACTGAAAGCGTGATTGGCAGTCCTTCCCGATCATCAAGCACCTCATTCACATAACTGTTAGAACGGTTGGAGTAATCGCTCCGGCTACCATGAAATCCGTTTTCCTCAAACAAATACCTGTTGAGGCGTCCTACGGCTGATTCAACTCCTTGTGCCAACTCTGGGTCGGCAGATAATTCCTGCGTCATCTGATCAAACCATCGTTGATACATTTCTATGTCCAAATCCGGATTGTCATGCTTGGACAGGAGAAGCGCACATCGCAACAAATCAGCGTCCTGCTCGGGCTTTGCCAACTCGGCGACAAGCGCCTCCCGCATCGAGCGCTGATGCAATTCGATCGTCATTTCCTTCAACATTTTTGAGGATCGTTCCAAATCTAATTGCTGCTTTAGCATGAACCGCCGGGCCAACTCCG
>JBILLC010000240.1:0-4461 GCA_044376275.1 Chthoniobacteraceae bacterium
TTTGTGGAGAGGGTCGGCAGGCCTCCTTTCCTTCTGGATGCGTTGGAATCAGTGGGTTCATTCAAGCGCGGTGAGCCAGCGATGGTTGAAGCCTGGGTCGCGGCCAATCAACTACACGTGGTCAGGCTCGGAAAAGATGCAGGTTATTTAAAACCGGCGGAGGCCGAGACCCTGTTGAAGGAACGAATGGAGAGTTTGAGGAACACGTTTTCCTCGTGGAGAGCATTTGTGGAGAGCTTTCTCACAGGGGCGATGCGAAGCCGTGGCTGGGAGTTTGAGCGTTATTCCAACGTGTGCCGCCACCTCATGGAGGCCAGTCCCGAATCAACGCCTTGGAGGGATTCCTTCTGGCCAGTTGGCGTTGATAAGTAACGCGGTCTGGCACCAGACAAGGCGTCTGACTGCGGTCTAGATGAGCACAAGATCGGGTGCGAGGTAGCTTTTGCGACCCACGTTGGAGCCGTTTTCGTCCGAATCCGCCAAGGTGTTCTCCCACATTGCGCGCTCGGGAGGCCGGCGGTAGCCGTCTTGAAATTTCGAGATCCGTCCCAAGCCCAGAGAATTATTAATGACTGGCGTCAGCGAAAAATCGCCAAACCGAGCGAAAGCCCTCTCTCGGCGATGGCCTAACAAGACAAAATCGACGTAAAAATTCTTGAAGCGCTTCCAGGGGACGCACAACGGGATTCCGTTCGATCCTCAACCGTAAGTGGCACGATGAGGTGTCGGCATCTAACGGAAGACGTTTCCACTCGAGTAAGGAGCGTGGCCGGAGCGAGTCAGAAATGCCACCGGAGATGCGTGTCCAAGTCCCGCAGCGCGACAAGCGGCCACCATTTCGATGGACGCTTCTTTGAACTAGCAGAGCCCCGCGATGCTGGACAATCTTTTGGGAAGAAGCACCCCCATGAGAAAGCAGCTTTTTTATCTGACATTCCTCGCCGCCTTCACCGCCACGTATACGTGCCTTCCTGCCGAGACGCTGCCTCCATTAAAGAACGGAAAAATTCCGCGGGATCTTACTGAGCTCTGGGGTGAATTTGATCCACGCAAAGAACCGCTTGAAGTCGAGATAACCAAGGAATGGGAGCAGGACGGCGCCACCTGCCGGATTCTCCGTTACAAGGTGGGTGTCTTCAAAGGAAAGCCTGCAAGGGTCGCGGCGTTCTACGCGATTCCCAAGGAAGCAAAAGCGCTGCCCGCTCTGATGCACATTCACGGAGGCGGCCAGTCCGCCAGTCTTTCGACCGTCGTGACCGACGCGAAGCGAGGTTATGCGAGCCTTTCGCTCAACTGGGGCGGTAACAAGATGACCTTGGCCGACGGAAAAATCTACGAAGGACCCAACACTGATTGGGGTGCGCTGGACGCCACGCATCCACCGCAAAGAAACAAGGTGAACCACTTCGCCGGCGGGACAGCACCGGATGACTTCACCCTCGATGCCGTTGATTCGCCTCGCAACGGCAACTGGTTTCTCGTCACGCTTGCCGCGCGCCGCGGGCTCACATTGCTGGAAACACAAGCTGGGGTGGATCCTGAGCGGATCGGAGTCTACGGACATTCGATGGGTGGACGGCTGACGACGCAGCTCACCGGCATCGACAAGCGCGTGAAGGCCGCCGTACCGTCCTGCGGTGGTTCAGGCGACCTTACTGCTAGTCTGGAGGAAATGCCTGGCGGGCAGCGTTCCAAGGCCGGACCGATTGAGCTCGCATGCGTATCCGAGAACCCATACGTGCGCAGGATTTCCGTGCCCACGCTCTGGTTTTCGCCCACAAATGATTTCCACGCGCACATGGACAACATGGCGTGGAACTGGCGCGAGGTGCCCGATGCGCTGCTGCGCCTCAGTATGTCACCGCATTTCAACCATCGTCATGACAAAGCGAGTTCCTTAACCCAGCATCTGTGGTTTGAAACGCATCTCAAGAGCCGGCACGGCCTCATTCCGGCAACGCCCAAAATCGCCCTCGAACTCGGGCGGATTCCAAAAGTCATCGTGACACCCGATCCATCCAAGCCATGCGAAACGGTGCGGATATACTTCACACAAGACGTCCATGAACTCACGCGCTTCTGGCGGTTGGCGGAAACGCGCCACGAACACGGCCGTTGGATTGCAGACGCGCCTTTGCTTGATGTGACGCAACCGCTCTTTGCTTTTGCCAACGTCGTCTACGCTACACCGCAAGAGTATCAAAAGATCGCTCAACCACCGGGTGGCGCGGACTCGAATGTCTACTTCTTCAGTTCGCGCGAGACGTGGGCGACACCTGAGCAGCTGAAGGCGGCTGGCGCACAGGCAACCGATTCGCCCGAGCGTGGCATCATCGCAGAAAGCGGCGACTGGAGCGATTGGTATGCGCTGAGTTGGGGTCACGCCGATCTCTGGAGCGTCCACACCCGCAAGGTGAAGGATCCAAAGTGGCGTGGACCGGCGGGTGCGAAGCTGCATTTTGAAATAGCGGCACGCGAGGACACTTGGATTGCGTTCAAATGCGTGAGCAACGAGTGGGGTGCCTTTAGTGCCGGACCAAAAATGGAGTATGCGTCGGCTAAGGCGCTGAAGGTGACGGACGGGTGGGCGCAGGTGGAGGTAGAGCTTGCCGATTTGCGCCCGCTTGGCTCTGCGAGCGGTACTCTTGCAAGCTGGGACACGCTGACCGAGATTTCGATCACTCCCAACTTGCCCGCGGAGATTAAAACTAGCGAGATGACATCGTCCAAGGGGTGGACTCGAGGTTCAGAGCCGAGGATCCGGAACCTGCGATGGGAGGGCGGCGTTTACGGAACGAGCCAAAAAGCGTCCTCCGCGCTTTCGGAAGCAGAGCGCACAAAAGCGTTCAACGATTCCATCAAGACCTCGCTTGAGCAAGAGAAGCGGGAACGCAACGGGAAGTAACTTCGGAAGACTCGCGCATGTCTCAGGGGTTGCTTACACCCTGCGTATCTCCGAACGTTTCGCCGCAGCTCATCTTGTCCCTGCGAAGTTGCCCGTCATTCTCTCGATCGTGCTGGCTCGGGGCAAACGCTCTTGGAGAACGGCGCCCCATTTATAACATCTCTTTGATTTGCCTGCCGGAATCGCGCAGACGATCCGCCATGGCAGCCAATCCTGAACTGCCATCTGAATCGATGGTCTAACTCATATTTTGTTTTGCAACAGGTGTACGCATCTTTATCTCCGGCTCCTCCCGAGCGGGCGGCCCCTGTGCAGCGACATACAGCTTCCATTGGCCGACAGTGAACTCGGTTTTCTGCATAATCACTCCGGCGCCGGGCACGGACAACAACTCCACGAAACCCCTGAGGAACCCGAGGAAACTCCCCGAGACAATCCTAATTCTGCATCAGAAATGGGTGCTTTTATTCGGGACGCTTCTGAGCACTGCCTCCGCGGATTTGTGAGGTCAACGTCCCCACAACCTCCCGAGCTTAACAAAATGCTAATGAATAGATGACGCCTTGCGCGCCGTATCCGCAGTTCGCGCGCGCGGTATCGTCGCCCGGTGCGCTAAATTCGTTGAGAGAATTTATATTTTCATCATTTGAAAACAGCGGTCTGCGGTTGGTTATGTGCAGCCCTCAATGGCCACCGAGCCAGCGCACGGCATTTTCAACAACCCTAAGTGGCTCGGCTTGCTTAAAGATTGGGTATGTTTCGTGACCGGGACGGAAATAGAACACACGGCCCTTGCCAACTTTCCAAACGCACCCACTTCGAAAGTGCTCCCCTTTATCCCATCTCTCTTCGAACACAACCTCATCAGGAGCGGGAACATGAAAAGGCTCTCCATACATCTCAGTCTGTGGAATGTCCCACCGCTGGGGCAGTCCAGCGGCGATGGGATGCTTTGGCAACAGAGCCGTGATGTGCCCTGGCGCCGCATCGGCCCGATAAAACGGAAATACGCACTGCGGCAGCGAAAGCCGCCACACGTCGCCCACTTTGGCAAGCGATGGAGTGAGAGGCACGTCGTTTTTCACCCCTTTATAATAAGGATGCTCGTTGACATACTCCCACTTCGCCGAGGCCCGTTCTGACTCTGGAATTTCAAGCACAGCGTCAGCCTTGGCGCGTTCCTGCATCAACCTCACGAAGGGTTTGGCCCAGTGTGCTGAATGCAATGCAATAAGGGCTAGATTACCTTCCATCACACGCTTAACGACGGCCTCAACTCGAGCGTCATCCTGCTCCTGAACCCGGCGATGGCACCAGAAAACGAGCACATCCGTCGCGTCGAGCGTTGCATCATCAAGCCCCTGCCCAGCATCGTCGAGTCGGGCGCTTTTCACTGAAAGCCGACCTCGCTCGGATAAATATTTCGCGAGTGTCTCTCCGATAAATGAATCGCCGTAAGCCTCTTTTTGCTGCGGTTGTTGCTCGTCCCAGACGAGAACACGGACAGGGTCAGCTTCAACGGCTTGCAAATTACTGATTGGAACGAGGGTTGAGAG
>JBILLC010000241.1:0-4459 GCA_044376275.1 Chthoniobacteraceae bacterium
TTTTCAATGCGGAACTTGCCCGCCTTTCCCGCGTCTTGAGCGCAGGTGATAAAGATGCTGGTCACAAAGTTGGGTTGCCCAGTATCGGGCCAACTGTCGGACGAGATCTAAAAGCGCTTGAAAAGAAAATTGATCTCGCGGTGGCTGCGTCTCAGAAAAAAACGCAGGCGAAATAATCGACGTTGGAAAGCTAATTCTGATGAACGCTGGGAGAGGCGCTTTGTAATCCGCTACGCATCTGCGATTAACTCTTAACTTGTGTTAAAGTCCCGAAATATGAATAGTTTGGGCGCTATGCGTGACGCTAATTTCTACGTGAGGAGCGGTTCTTTGGCATCTGCTGTAATTTTTGCGCTGTTGCTGCTTAGCAGTGCGAGCGTTGCATGGGCGGATGTAGCGGATTTCAAGGGCTTTCGTGTTACGCCTAAGGTGATCAACGCCCAAAGGCGAGTGAAGAGCGAACTTGAAAAAGGCAACCTCACCGATGGGCAAGCAAAGGTTTTCAACGCGGAACTTGACCGCCTTTCCCGGGTCTTGAGCGAAGGTAATAAAAACGCTAGCCACGCGGTTAAGTTGCCCAGCATTGGGCCAATTGTCGAAAAAGATCTAAAATCGCTTGAAAATAGAATTGATCTCGCGGTGGCTGCTTCTCAGAAAAAAACGCAGGCGAAATAATCGACGTTGGAAAGCTAATTCTGATGAACGCTGGGAAATGGTCTGCTCGGCATCACGTTGATTCCACTTATGGGACCTCACCGGATCTGATCACTGACTTTGACTTTTGAGACGAGTCAAAAAATCAAGCCGCCGTCTGTTGATCCATTCTTTCCACTCGTGCTCTGCTCGCTCTGAGTCGATTGCATACAGAAGCTCAGACAGCGCATCGCGGTAGCTTTTCCATGTAGATTGCAACTCTATTTCCTCGCCCTCTGCGAAATAGAAACTATCGCTAGGAGCAGGATCTTCGCTTCCTTTTACATCATAATCCCGAGGCCCTTTCATGAAGGTGTGCAGATTCTTTGTCAGTTCCTCCAAAGTGGCCTCTGAATCGCCGGACGCTTCATTTATTTTTGAAATCTTGCCAGCCAACACGGACTGGACTTCATCGATGAAGCCAAGAAGCACCGATTTTTTGTAGGCACGCCGATTTGAATCCCAAGTAAAGAAGCCCCGGCAACCGCTGTAATGCGCGGCCTCTTGTTCTGCGAATCGTTCCGCGGCATCAAAGGCTTTTGCAAACGCCGAGCGGAGATTGTCATTGGCAAACTTTGTGGATAGGGAAGCTGCGACTTGCACCGGATTGGCAAGAAGCTTTGCGGTGCCCGAAAGCATGTAAACCGCACCCAATCTGCTGCGGATGCACTCCCTGGGATCGAATGGCGCGGTCCTTTTTCCGATTAGAATCGAGTGGCATTGACGGATTGCAGCTTCTCGCTCTTCGACGTTTCCTCCGCCGCGTGACACAAGGTGGAGAGCAAGTCTGGCGTTTGCTTTTCCAAAACGGCCGTCAATGGATGCCTCCTTGGCCAGTTCCCAGATAGCGTATGGCGAGGCGCGCAGGTCCTCGACCTTCAAATGGTGTGTAACCAGAAACGCATTCAAGTCAAATGGGCCCGCTTCAATAACAATCCGCATTAACTCCCACTGGCTGGCCTGCGATTCCTCAGGATTAACGCCTGCCGTCCGGTACATTTTCAAAACGAAATCAGGATCGATGTACAAGTCCCCGTACGTCCAGCCGAGTTCGTGCCACAATGTCTCCAGTCCAAAATCTACCCCGAAAGCTGCGTTTCGTATCGCTGCAATGAGCCATCTGCGGTCAGTCCAACGGTCTGCAAGCGCCTGAGCCAAACCAGTTCCACCGCCAAGCTGGGTCGCTGCATTTAGCAACAAGGCATCCGCCTCTGCGCTACCTGCTTTGAACAGATCATGGGCGGTTTCGATCTTCTTCAAGGCATCGATTAGCGATGACTCCAGCGGCTTTGAGTGTAATCTGAATGCCCTCGAAGATATGCCGCCGGGCGCCAGTTTCCGATAGATGCGTTCTTCGATTCGATTCCACGGGAAGTTGAGATTCGCGCGGTTGTTGGCGTTGAGAACAACCTTGTAAGCCATCGGTTCTGCGCTCCGCTCATCTACAGTCGTATTGTGGAGAAGGCGGATCTGCATTTCGTTCAAACACCCGTCTTTTCCAGAGACTGAATCGGATGACTTAAAGATAAAAGTGTCCTTTGAAACGCGACGGGCAAACTGGTCCAACAACCCCTCGTCCGCCATTGCAAACTCTAGGTCGAACCAGACTCCGCACGGCGTCTCGCGCAGTCTTAAATGTTCATCGAAGTTCGGTCCGGATTCCCGAGCATTTTCATATTCGCCGCTGATCCCGGGTAGCACAACCGTGGGCGCAAGTTTTAGGGTATCCCATTCTTTGCCCGAATAAAAGTTACGCTTCCGTGCCGACCAGTTCTCGCGACCCTGCGCGGTTAGTCTGACGCGGAGCGTGTGATCTCCGGGGGTGCCATCGACCACCAGAGTCGTGCCATCGGCCCATTGTTTTTGAGTATTCAGCGAGAGGGTTCCACTGAAGAAATCGAGCATCTCGTCTGTCACGCCGGGGCTTCGTCCAAACATCGCGATTTCGTAGTTTTTGACTTCGCCTGACCCCGAGATTTGCAGCTCAATGCGCGGATCAAGCACGTACAGCCATCCGCTGTCCGCCGAGTTGGCTCGCATACTCCAAGGTAGCATTCCAAGCAGGCATGCGCAAAAAAACGCAGTGCACGCGTCGAGTTTGAAACCAGCGTTGATTGCTCCAGCTGACGAAATCGACAGCAGACCAATCCTTGGAATATTGCCAAACATGATGAAGGTTTACTGGGGAGGGACAGTTCGTTTAAACGCGGGCAGCTCGCGTGTTCGGATTTCAGTGAGCCACTCTTTCCAATCTTCCACGCTCACCGTTGGGCTGAGTGCGTTATAAAGCTGGGCACTTTTGTCCCGCATTGGCAGCCACATCCGCTGTACTTTTTTCAACGAATCCACGTTTCGGTAAAAAAAACGGTTTTTAGCCCCACTCTCTGCATCCATTTCCGGAATCGCTTCGAGATCTGCAAGGCCCTCCATGGCTAGCTTGTACTTTGTGTTTAGCCGAGCATCAGCACTTTCACTCGATGTTCTCCTTTTTGGTTTAAATCCCGTTAGAACGGTGCGAACGGTCTCCACGTACTGTTGCATCGATCTTCTCTGATAAGCCGTGCTGTTCAACTCCCAGGTGTGAAATCCTTCGTCGCCACAAAAGATGCGGGCAGTTTCAGATATGAAATTCGCCTGAGCCTCGTATGCCTTGTCCAGCAGCGCCTGCGCAGAGGGATCGCGGATTTCTTTTCTCAAATCTCCCAACGCGAGAGCTGGAGTCGAGGACTTGCCGCGATGTTTGAGGTATTCCTGATATTTTGTTGGCTGCAGGCAAGCCGCGACATTGAACCTTAGTTTCCCCGGTGACTTCCACGCCGAGTGACTTCGTTCAATCGCGATGGCACGTTCATCGAAAGATCCCCCGCCGCGCAGCACAAGTTGAAATGCCATTTCCGCATTCGGCTTCCCAAAGCGCCTACCAAGCGCTGCCTGTTCGGCCAATTCCCAGAGCGCGTAAGGAGATGCGTCCAAACTTGAGAAGGAAATCTCATGTGTCTGCAGGAACGCATCGAAATCGAGCGGCGGACACTCTGCAGCCAGCTTGATTAGCGCAAGCTCGCGACTCAAAGAGGGTGATGACTCGGAAGGCGGTTCCTCGTAGATGCCGAGAAGATTTGGGTTGCGTCGTTTTGCTGCGGCGTAGACTTCGAGCGCGAATCCGGGATCGATCGCTGTTGCGCTTCGCACGCCACCAAGAGTCATTAGAACTGTTTGCAGCGCGTATTCGTTTCCCTGCTTGGCGCTGCAAATGTCCACGGCAAATGAAGCTGCGTTTGTTCGCTGATGAAACAAAACAAGCGCGAGAGAATGGCCTCCGCCCAAAAGCTCAGCGGCCTTGTGGCAAGTCTCAATTGCGGGGGCTAGCGCTGCAGTTGATCGTCTTTTGCCGAGGAGAATCTCGACAGCGGTCACCCCGACTTCATTCAAATCCTCTGCTTCAGGACCGACTTTTTGATAAGTCCCCTCTAGATTCCTTTCTGTGTAAAAAGGAGGATTGCGAGCGACGGTTCCACGAATGGTAACTTCGACTTTTCCAGAGGGCTCGACTGTAATGTAAAACCAGGCAGGTGTGGGTTCACCGTCCTCAGTCTCACTCGCCCACTCAGCAGCGAAAACTCCCTCCGCAACCTTTCTTGCATTGCCGCTGTGTCGTGCAGTGAGGTCCCGCTTTGGATGCGGCTCGTGCGCGTACAGATCAAAGAGTAGTCCTGCAGGCGTCTCCTGCAGGTAGAGTTTCTGCTGAGATTGCTCAGAGTGCTGGGTG
>JBILLC010000523.1:0-4446 GCA_044376275.1 Chthoniobacteraceae bacterium
GCGTGGACGTGCACCAGTTCAATCCGGAGGGCAGTGCGGTGGTGACTGTTCCGGTGGTGCAGCCTGGAGGCACACTCAATGCGGGCAGTGCTGCAGTGAGTGCCGGCACGCAGGTGAATCTCAACACGCTTCCTGGGATGATCCTTACCGACAGCCCGATGAATCGCAAGTGGACGCTCTCGCCAGCGCAGCAGCTGCCGCCGTGGATCGCGCTTTCGATGGACGGAATGCTCACGCTCGCGCCGGGTCCAAACGACGAGCCTTTCACGCTTCTGCTCAAGCAGGAGGGATACAATTCCAGCGGCGGACTGTCCTCTTATGATGTGAAGGTGGCATGCGCCGGAGTTGGGTTCAGCACAAACCTTGTCGGCGACAACTGGTCCGGTGATTCGGCGCTTGCGCGCGATTTGAATCCGTTCATTTCCCAGACTGGTCTGCAGTCGGGCTCACTGACTTGGTCGCTGGTGTGGCCGAAGATGATGTTCCAAGACTACCGTGTGCAGATCGGCAATTCGGCGCTGAATTCAGGGACAATCACACTGAACCGGTATGATCGAGTCAAGGGGGATGCTTTTGTCAAAGCCACCGATGAGCAGGGGCGTTCGGTGCTCGGCGCGGTAAAGTACAACGGCACGTATTTTGAAAATTACTATTCCCCTGCGTTTGCATTGCTCGGGCCAACGCAGCAATTCCCCGCGATTGTGGATTTAGCGGGAATCGCGGACCTGCCTCTGGCGGGAACGGCCGCATCCCGCAAATGGTCGGTGATTTACGGGGAAGAATTGCCGGCTTGGGCGACTCTTTCCGAAAATGGTTTGCTGACATTGAACCCCGCCCCGGGCGATCAGCCCGCGTGGATTTATTTGCAAAACACAAGCAGGGACAATTACGGCTCGGAGCGGACTTATCAGGTTAAACTCATGTGCGGGCGGGTTGGATTCGGGGCTGAAATTTTCGGCAACAACTGGAGTGGTACGCCGATCACGCGCGACCTTGCACCGCTGTTGCCGCAGGTTTTTGCGGCCTCCACGCCGCTTACTTGGCAGATGGTGCGTTTGCCCGGGATGCCCGGACTGGATGGACGCATCACACTTTTGCAGAGCGGAACAGTCCAGATTTCGCAGTACTCAGAGCTGCGGGATATCCGTTCATTCATCCGGGTGACCAATGCGAAAGGCGAGACCTTGCTTGGAAACGTGCTGGTGAATACGCCCAACTCGGGTGAATTCAACGCCTCGATTGGCGCATCCGTGGTGGAAGGTTCAAGCACGCAGTACAACTTGAATTTGCTGCCAAATCTGGGTTCGGTGGGAGTGGCGAGCACAAGGATTTGGAGCTTGCTACCGGGGCAGTCATTGCCTTCGTGGGTGGCGTTGAATCCCTCGGGTATGCTCTCGCTCAGCCCCACCGCTTCGAGCGCGTTGAGTTACGTTTATCTGCAGGCCACCGGCAGGACATCTGATGGAAATGTTCAAAAGCGCTTGGTGAAGGTCGGGCTGACGCCGGTCACGGTTTCCAAATCCATGACGGTCTTCATCGACGGCCCCATGCAGGTGGGCTCCAAAACTGTGGACGTCAACTCATTGGTCGAGGGCGACTCGCGTTTCACGACGTCCCGCTCCTGGAAGCTGTTGGATGGACAGGATTCAAGCATCATTTCCGGGGTGGCGATCGACACCGCGGGAACGTTGACGCTCCAGAGTTGGATTAGCCGCAACTGGAAGCGGGATGTGTTCCTTGAAGTACGCAACGCTCAGGGCGCAAGCGCCATTGCAAAGGTGACCATCCACCCTGTCGATCCGCTTGAGCGCGCAGTGAACTCTTTAATTGGAGGCAGCACTCCTGCCTTCGACGTGATCGACGCGACCGCCACCATTTTCGACGTGGGTGGCGTGCGCAGTGTCATTAAATCACCCGGATCCCCTGACTGGCCGGCAGGCGTTGCACTGAGCGCGGCTGGGTCGCTGAGCTTCCCGACAACAACCGAGGCCATGGCCGGAGTCAACCCGCTGTACCTCGATGTGACATCCACGGCGATCGACGGTTCAATCGTGGTGCGAAGCGTGAAGGTGAACTGGAATGTCGTGCACTTCATCTCCTCCTCGCTCGTTGACTTTGGGGTGATGTCGCAATTCGGCGCGGATTTGACCGCGGCGCTTCCAAGCGGGCTGGGATTAACCGGGCCTCTGAATTGGAGTTTTGATTCGGCGCAGCGGGCCGACTACCGGAGCGAGTGGGGACTCTCGGCCGATGGTCTTCTGAGCCTTTCAGGATGGCGCCGCGGCGGAACACTTGTGACGCGCGTCACCGATTCTTCGCCGGGTGCCCCTCGCACTGTTTTTGGTGCGGTTGAAGTGAAGTTGGGTTCGGAGATGTATCCTCAGGGCGATGGGAGTTTCTCGCCGGTGGCGGGTCAGGCTGCTCCTAGCTCCGTGAACATGCGCGGATGGTGGAATGAATCTTCGCGCAGTCAGAAATGGTCGGTCATTGGTTCCTCGGGATTGAACCCCGATTGGTTCACGGTGAGCGAGGATGATTTCCTGCTCGCATCGCTTCCTGCTTCCGCGCCCAACAATCAGTCACTCGTGTATCTTAGACAACGTTACGCGGAGCTGATCCCTGATGACGCCCCGGTTGGTTACGTGCCGAGGACGTGGGACCGAGCGTTCAGGATGTACGTCAATGTCAGCGGCGGGACGGCGGGCGCAAGTCTGCAGTATTCCTCGATCGTGAATGGCAGCACCACGGTGAATGCCGGAAATGTCAGCGGATTGGCGGTTGGAATGAATGTGAGCGGACCGGGCATGCGGCCGGGGACGCGGATCGCGGCGATAGCCGGTAACAACGTCACGCTCACCAAACCCGCCATTGGATTGACCTCGGGTAACGTGATTCTGACGGCGACACCGTACGTGGCTCCTGCGACTGCGAATGATTTTACAGGCAGCGTTCTCGTGGAGGCCGGTTCCACAAGTCCGGTGTCTCTCGATTTGAACACCATTCTCGGCGGCAGCAGTGGGTTGGCTGGCGCAAAGACCTGGTCGCTGACTGCGGGACAAGCCATCCCGTGGTGGATTGGAGTCACCTCCGCGGGAACACTGCGCGTGCAGGCGCCCGCGTCTGAATTAAGTTCCACACTGCCTTTAGGCGTGCAGGTGACGGACGCCGGCGGTATCAGGAAAACTGGGACAGTTTCAATCAAAGTGTTGAAGCCGACCGTGGATACGATTCTGCCGATTGTCATCGGCGGTTCCGCCGCGTTGGTGCAGGATTTAAGAGCGTTGGTGCCATCGGCTGCCTCCGCATCGAATGGAGATTGGGCGTTTGCGGGGCCTGCGCCCGCATGGATGACCTTGACAGCATCTGGCACCCTGAATGCCCAGTTGCCCGCAGGTGTCCTGCCCGGCGCCTACACGGTTTATGCCACTGCCACCGGTTCATATGACAGCACTGATATCCGGTTGACCGTTGCTGCGGTGCATTTCAAAACATCGGCCACGACGGACGCTACCAAGCCTGCGGTGACTTACCTGGATTTGAACGCGTTTGTTCCGGCAACTGCAGCCCTATCGGGTGCGCCCGTGTGGACGATGACGGTGGCTAAGACGGCGCCAACATCGCCAAAGTTCCTGCTCAGTTCCAATGGCAGGCAGCTTTCAATGAAGATTCTTGGCGAATATTTCGGCGGGCATGATTTTAGCCAGATTCTGATGACCCGCGAAGACGTGCAGATCGATTTCAATTGGGATGGAGGATCGCCTGATCCGCGGATTCCCATCGACAATTTTTCCGTACGCTGGACTGGGTCGATCACCCCGCAGTATTCCGAGAGCTACCAGTTTCAAACGGAGAACGACGATGAAGTGAAGGTCTGGCTCAATGGGAACGTGATCATCAACAACGGCGGCTGGAGCAACCCCGTTCCGTTGGTTGCCGGAAAGACGTACCCGCTGAGATTCGAGTACCACGAACGATGGGGGGGAGCGTACTCCAAATTGTACTGGCAAAGCCCCTCGCAGAGTCGACAGATCATTCCTCAATCGGGTTTCTCCCCGATGCATGCGGCTGAATTGACTGAATCGGGAACCCTAGGGATCGGCAATTTCACGCCCTGGCAGGCCACGGCACTGGTGCAGGCAAAAGACGCCTCCAATCGCACCGTACTTGGCGCGGTGGAGATGGAGTCCGTCTTCCTCAATGTCAGTGATTCAGCCTCGCTTATGGTGGAGGGGGGACGTCCAGGCGGCACGAATGTCGACTTGAACTCACTCGCCGGACTGACCCTCCTTGGAGACGCCGGACAGCGTAAATGGAGCTTGTTGAGCACCATGTCACCACCCGCGTGGGCAGGCTTAAGCGAGGCCGGGACGTTGACGTTGACCCCGGCTGCTTCAGACCAATCTTCCAGAGTCTTGGTCCAGCAGCTTTACGGCAATCAAACCAGGG
>JBILLC010000244.1:0-4439 GCA_044376275.1 Chthoniobacteraceae bacterium
AATTTGTTGGTGTCCGGCACGTGGCTCAGGACGAAGCCGACGACCGTTTCCTCGTTGGAACAAATTTTATGCGTGGCATTGCACAGCTCGAGCGTTTCGACTTGTGCTACGATCTCTTGATCTTTCCCAAACAGCTTCCCGCTGCGATTGAGCTTGTCCGGAATTTTCCCAGCCAACCATTCGTGTTGGATCATTGCGCGAAACCGCTCATTACAGCGGGTATCCGGGAGCCGTGGTCGACACAAATTCGGGAACTGGCCGCGTCACCAAATGTATTATGCAAGGTGTCGGGAATTGTGACTGAGGCAGATCCATCAAATTGGAATCCGGCTCAGTTGCATCCGTATTTTGAGACCATTGTGGACGCATTCGGTCCGCAGCGGCTCATGTGGGGATCGGATTGGCCGGTTTGTTTACTTGCGAGCGAATACTCGCGCTGGTTCGAAACAACACGAGCATGGACTCAGGGATGGAGTGACCTTGAGAAAGATGCGTTCTACGGAGGAACCGCAGTGAAATTTTATGGAGCTGCGTAGCGCCCTGACAGCGCCTTCAGTCAGAGCGAAGGCAAATTTTTTGCAGTATGAATGGAATCCCCCCAAGTCATGGATTTTGAAACTCCTCAAGCATTTCGGCGTAGATGCGTAAGTAGTCGGGATTCGATTTGGCGGCCTCTCTGGAAAAAGCTTCCGCACTCGGAAAGGCCTTCATTAGAAAACTCAGGTTTGCCCCACCCCAAAGCAGCTCCCCCCGCTGGGGGCCAACCGGAACAGATGCAACGCGAGCCTGCAGCCATTTGACGAGAAACAGAGGCGAAAGCTTGTCCCATTTGATGGGGACCAGCGCACTTCCAGCGACCTGAACGCGGAGTTCCGTGGCGTCCGCTCCCGCTGGAACGGATTGGAATGGACTCCCATTCTTCATGATCGGTGCGGGCAACGGCGGGCGAACCGAACTGGGAGGTGCGCTTCCAACTCGATTGATATCGGCAATCGCCCATTCGAAGACTGATTGAACAGCAGTTAACTGCGCGACCAGAGAGCGCTGGCGACGCTTGTCTGACTCAGATGCAGCGATAAATGCAACGGCCTCACGGAGGCCTTCCTTGAACTTGAAGAGTTGAAACTGCTCAATCGCTTTTGTCTGGAGAGCAGCAAAGGCTGGTGATGACTTGGCCAGCGCCGAGGATGCTGGTGCGGCAGGGGCCTTCACGGGAGAGGGCGGTTCGGACTTTTGCGCAACCTCAGGCGGCGGCGCCTCGCTTTTCTCAACCTTCTTGGTCTCTTTTGCTTTGATCGCCGCCAGCGCATCAGCAGCGTCTTTTTTAATTTGCGCCAGTTTTGTCGTAAGCAAAGGTTTGATTGCTCCGACGTTCCGGATCAAGGAAAGCGCGGACTCAGCCTCTTTTTGAACTGAAACCGGGTCACTCGACGAGGCAACTTCACTCGCCAGCTTTAGGATTTTCAAACCCGCCTCCACCTCCTTGAGCAGGTCGGGAATCAATACGAGAATCGCTGCGACCTCAGGATCTGCATTGCCCGTCGCGATCTTTTTCGCCTTATCCAACGCGGCTTTTGCCTTGGGAAGGTCCGAGCGAGAAATAGCGGATAGCGCGATGAAAATCTGACGCACGGCTTCGCGTTCCACATTTGCATCGGGGATCTGCGTGGAGGAGGAATTGCCGCTTGTTTGCGCAAGGGACTTCGCGAGTGCGTTCCATTCTGGTTCGTCTTTCAACTCCAAAGAATCCAGCTCCTGAAGCGCTTTTGCGAAAAGCGGCGCATGACCCGCAATCGCATGAGCCATCGCCAAGGAGGCCTTTGAAAGAACGCGCATCCGCTCGCTCAGAGATTGCGTTTTGGAAATCAGATCCAAGCGTTGAATCGCGGTATCCAGCTGTCCTTTGGCAATTAATTTCAAAGCAGACTGCAATCTGGATTCATCCGTGCTGCCAGCCTCTTCGACAACCGTGACGTCCGAACTGCGGCTTCTCAAAGCGATCAACAATCCACCAGCGACAACGACGAGTGCTGCGCCAGCAATCAAAACGGGAAACTTCCACCCAGGCTTTTGCACCGGCCCCACGGAGCCATCCTGACCTGAGTGCAAAGCCGCGAGCGCATGACGCAAATCAGCAACCAACGACTCGTAATCCGCGTAGCGCTGATCCGGATCGAATGCGATTGTTTTATTCAAAGCCGCTGCAGTGAACGGGTGCACCGATGGCAGTACGCTTCTCAAATCCACAGGCTGGCGCTTTGCAGCGAGTAATTCCGGAATGGAGGTGCTCAAACTTGCGTGCGGAGGCGCACCCACCAATGCGTGCCACATGGAGGCACCAAGCGCGTACATATCCGAACGAAAGTCTTCCTTACGCGCGTCCAACGCCTCGGGCGCAATGTAGTATGGAGTTCCCCAGAGCTCGCCGCCTCCCGCATTGGAGTGCGAAGACATCAAGGCGAGGCCAAAATCCACGATCTTCGCCTGATTCTGTTCACCGAAAAGAATATTGCCCGGCTTGATATCGCGATGAATCAATCCAGCTCGATGAGCTGCGGAAAGCCCCTCTGCAACCTGCATGCAAGTCTGCAAAATCTCCTCCTCTGGGATCGGCCCTACCGCATCCATCTTGGTATCCAACGCCCCCTTATCCACCAACTCCATGGCGATATAAAACATGCCGTAGGCAACCCCCGTGGAGTAAACCCGGACGACATTTGGATGGTTGATTCGTGCGGTGAGTGACGCCTCGCGCTCAAACTGCGCGGTCAGTTCCTTGTTGGAACTCCATGTCGACTGCAGAACTTTGAGTGCGACCGGTCGGTTCAATGTTAAGTCGACTGCCTTGTAGACTGCGCCCATTCCGCCTTTACCCAGGATCCTTTGAAGTTCAAAAGGACCAAAGCGCTTAAGCACCTCCATCGGCTTCTTGCAGACTGGACATTCGACCGTGGTCAAAGGGGCGACATCCGTCAGATCCAATGGCATCCGACAATTCTTACATGTCTCAACCGTGACAGCCGGCTGCTGAGGAGTGTCGTTCTGCATTCCGTTTGGGTTCCGTGCGGCCCATTAAAATTCAGAGTCGGAGAACGGGTTGCAAGCCAAATGCGGAGGAGTTTTTCGGCGCCGTTCAACAAAAACAAAAGCGCATGACAGCCAAGAACACACGAGCATATCACCCGCGGAAGAAAGCGAGTCTACTACTTCACCCCCATGTGCACCGTGAGCCGTTGATTCTCGGGTGCGGTCACTGCAACTCCGTCAAGCGGACGCGTATCAGCGTAGCCAGAAATTTTGATAATCTGATCAGGCTTCATATCGTGGCCCAAAAGCCTGCGCCGAGAGGCAGCCGCCCGATCCGCGCTTAATTCCCAAGGTCCGTATTCGGCGAACACCGCGGCTTTCGTGACGGTCGCGGTGTGGCCGTCTAGCAATAAACTCATCCCATGCTTGTTCGCAATGTAAGCAATGCTTTTGAGAACAAACTCACCCCACTCGGTCAGCTTCGCCGAATTTTTTTCGAAAAACGGTTTTTTTGCGCGATCAAAAAGAGTGACCTTCAGACTCTGATTCATCACCTTCACATCGACCGGCTTTTCCGTCTCAACTTCAGGAATGTTCAACATTTTGAGCAATTCATCGCCGATCTGCTCCAAATTCTTTCTCTTGTCCGAGGCAGCCCGCATGCCTTTGCCATCCGAGTCTTTCGATCCAGGGGTGTTTTTCTCGCCAGGCTGCCCGCCCTGCACGGGATCCGGCGGCGGCCCCTCCTCCTCAGATACTGCATCATCATAGACCACCTTCACGTCATTTGGTTCGGGCGCGATGATCCAGAGCACGATGAAAAGCGCCATCATCGCCGTCACAAAATCGGCGTACGCGACCTTCCACGCTCCTCCATGATGTTCGTCTTTTTTTCCCATCTTTCTTAGATTCCGATCAGCCGCCTAACTCAGTAGTTGCACTCGATTTCGATCTTCTCGCCGCAGGAGCACGTGACGATGATTTTCTCGATTCGTCCGTTGTTTGAGATCGCTTCCACGGAAGGCTCCGCCTTGTGCTGCGCAGCGGCGGAGCCGCGATGCAAATCCCCGATTGCAACGACACTGCCCGCCTCCAAGAGGGCGTCCCGCAAGGATTGAAATCCGCCCGTGTGAGAGATTCCGCCGCCGAACGGATCGGTCGCGCCAAAATCCATTCCACTCGGCTCCTTCACGCTCGCCGCGAGTTCCTCGGGCGACAATTTTGAGCGGCCGGCTAGGTAGCTATCCATATGGTTGTTATTTGTCTTCTCTGCCCGCAATGTGCGCGAAATTCAGCGTAAAACGGATACGATCGTTCATCGCATCGTTCGGTTCCGTGTCTGGAAGATGACGGGAATCGCCGAAGCCAGTCACCCTGAAAATGTATTTGGGCTCGAGGGCGTAGTTAAGGAG
>JBILLC010000243.1:0-4439 GCA_044376275.1 Chthoniobacteraceae bacterium
TGAATGGGAGCAGAAAGCGAAGCCTGCGACGAACGCCTCCGAACCAAAAGACATCGCTGACAAATCCCGCTTTTTTCCAAAAATCCAACTCATGCTTGAAATGGCGCGGCTTGCTTTTGAATCCGATTCGACTCGGATCATCACCCTCATGGTTGATGGATTTGCGACTCCTGTGTTTGAAATTGACGGCGAGCAACGAACCCGTGATGGCTACCACAATCTGAGCCATCACGGACAGTCCAAAGAAAAGCTAACCGAGCTTGAAAAGGTCGATCTTCAACAGATGCGTCATTTGCGAGATTTATTTGCATCTCTTGCCGTCGCAACGAACAGCACAGATGGGCGCCTGCTCGATTCGACAATGGTTCTCTACGGCAGCAACCTTGGCGATGCGAATGTTCACAGCTGCACAAACCTCCCCATCCTTCTTGCCGGGGGCGGATTCAAGCACTGCGGACACGTTGCTTTTGACACCGCGCACAACAAGCCCCTATGCAATCTTTTCCTCACCATGCTCCACCATCTTGGCTTGGATACTCGCCAGTTTGGCTCCAGCACGGGCAGGATATCTGAGCTCGACACTTGAAAAGGCCCGAGCCGCGCGCACGAAATTTTATTGGATCCGAGCCGCCAAGACCGCAAACGCAACAGCCAATAATCGGTCTGGCTGAGGAACGAAAAGCGATTATTTGCCCCAACTTCCGGTGACAGCTTCTTGAAAGTTGGGCGGCAACGAGGGCTGCCACTTGAAATGTAAAAATTGAGCTCCGCTCGCAGACCAAACGCTTCAAAGAGACGCGTGCTTATCCGGTCACTGCCCTGCCGAACGCTGCAGCGATGAACCAGTGTTCAATTGATCAAGCAGTTCGGACAGATTCATCTCCTCTTTCCTCGCTGTTGAATTTCAAGTTCAATTCCGCCTGCCTCGTGAGGCGTTTACTCTTCACCGGCGACCCAACAAGGTCACAGCCCTCCCGAATACATGCACCGCTCGCTCACACCTCGTTGAGCACGCCGCGCCACTCACCTGCGTAAGGAATCTCAGCATAGCCTTCCATCTCAGGGGTGCCCCGCGTGAAATGAACCGCTTTCGGGTTGATCGACGAATCCGAGTGCCCCTCCAGCCAGTTCCACTCTGCGGGAAGTCCGCCGATCAAGGAATCCTCAAGCCATTCAAACGCGTGGAGGTTCCGGCCCGGACGCGTGTTGATCCAGCCAGACAGCGGCGCATGAGCGGAATGCCGGCAATTCCAGAGCACCAAACTTGACCAGTTTTTGCGCCGGTAATTTAGCTGCAACTGCCCGTCCATCTTAATCCCCTCCGGCGGCGCATATTCATGCTTCACCAACTGCACCGCGTACTGCGGATCCGCCAACTCAATCAATTCGCGGATATCCGCGCGCCACAAAAAATCGCAGTCGCAAAAAACCGCCCACGGTGCGGTGCTCAACGCAGGCGTGAGGAACCGGGTGATTGCAAATTCCGTGGACATCGGGGCGTCTGAAATCACGTCCCACAGACGACCATCGCGGCGTTCATGCCGCCGAGTATAGAGGCCGATCCCGCGCAAATGAGCCTCGAGGATCGGAGTAATTTTCGGCGGTGCCGCGCAGTGTTTTCGAATCGAGCGCGCACACACCTCGTAAGCTGCGTTTTCGCGGGAATCAAAACCGATAAAGATCTCAAATTTCATAGTCAAAACACAGATATGCCCCAAATCGTTGTTTAAATTCGGCGTCAATCCAGCTGGATGACTCTAAGTAGCCCAGCAGCCTCCTCCAAAACCTGGCCCACCGAAATTCGTTCCATTGCTTGCACACAGTGCGGGCAACGATTTCGCCGACCACATGGAGCTCCACCTGCAAAAAGGTTCACCTGATGCGCATACCCGGTTTGAGCAGGCGAAATATAACCACCAAAAATCACAATTGATGCCGTGCCAAATGCCGCCGCGGCGTGATGCAATCCCCCCTCAGGCAGGATGGTCAGCCGCGCACGAGAGATCACCGCACAGGCCTGTCGAAAGCTTTTGGTTTGAATCAACTCAGCGCCCGGCAGTGCAGGTCTGTAACGCGAGGCGAATTGCGAAACCAGATAGCCTTTGGCTGCGAGTTCACCGGCGAGTTGGCACCAACGCGTCCAACCCCAATCCTTGTTCGGACTCGCCTCTGGCTTAAGTGCGGGCTCCAGCAAGATCCTGTTTGCATAGCGCTCTCCGAATTTGCGTTCTTCATCCGTGAGATGAATCTCCCCCAGCGGACAGATCCAGTCGCGCCAAACCCATCCGTGCCGGTTCCTCGCGGCAATGTACGGTCGTTCGCCGGGACCGTTGACCAACGTCTGCACCCTGCCCTTGTAACCCGACGGCGCAAAGCGCGGATTATCATCCCAAATCGAGCTCCAACGCGGACGGCCACGTCGATCGAGCACCCGCACAGGTAGCTTATTTCGCTTCTGCAAACGCCGGACCAGACCCGTGACCATGATTTCATCGCCCCAACCCATAAATCACACCGCGGCCTGTAGTGTTCTCCATGCAACCCCCCTTCGAAACTCATCCACCCGCCATGGCTGACCGGCCAACGCCGCAGCCCATCGGGCGCGGCCCGAGGGATAGACGGGGGATTCGATACGCGAAAAATCCGAAAGCCCCATCCTGGACGCGGCGCATTCCCCGCCAACAAACACCGGCACACCGGCAAGGAGAGCCTCGTTTGCGGCTGCGCTAGACCACGTCACCAGCGCCCAGCAATCCACCAACGATTCCCGCAGAGTTTTAGCAAGCGCCATCTTGTTACTTCGCCACCCCCGCACCACAACTGGCCGGTCCGTATGCGAACGAATCAGTGCGAGCGCGCCCTCCCACCAACCCTGCCCCTTGCCTGCAACCACGCTCATGTAGGTGTTGGATTGAACCACCACGACAATGTGGCGGCCCGTCTTTTTCCAAGGCTGGATCTTAAGACCTAATCGCTCAAAACGCCGCCAGTCCGGACACTCCAACCCTGTTGCCTGCACCCCGCAATGCACCGCGCGAAACAAACGACCCCGTGCAGCATCAAAATAAGCGTTATCCAGATAGTACCAGTCGCGTTTTTCCCTCCGAGCCTGATGCCACAAGTGGCGAGTTGGCTCCGTGACCCCGAAAAAACAGGCGGCTCCGGCTCTCAACCTTTGAGGTGGCGGCTGGCAGACGCCCTGCCCTCCCGCCCCCTGCACGAACGCCTCGCAAACCACCCGCGCCTTCGCCTTACCTTTGGCCGCATACCCAGAGATCCGGTTTGCCGATATCCCGATCGCCAGAGCGCCGCGACTGCACACGTCTTCATGTGCCATCCCCCAATCCAACACAGTCGCATCGTAGCCTCCGCAATCGGGATGCTGTTGCGCGAAATCGAAGCTCTGCCTCGCAGTCACCTCGCTGGGATCGAACGGATTCATCGGTAAAATACGCCGTCGGCACCCAAGCGCGAACCGCGACTGCGCCCCCAACCAACGAACCGGAGTGCTGTGAAAGAAGCAGTCGGAAAAAGAGCTGCGACTGCAGATTGAGATCTGACCAGAGCAAACACGATTTTCATTTGGATACCTGATGCCAGAGACCGGTGATCGGCGTTTTTAGAAAAATCTACATGAAAACATGTTATGGCAAGTCCAGACCGTACTCTCGGGCTCTTTTTGATTTAAATCCAGACATGTCACTGAGCAGATCCAAATCCCGACCGTTGGAAATAATCACCTGAGACAGTCGACTTTCGGCATCCCTTTGGACCACAGCTCACCGTTAGTCCGTTATTTGCGTTTCAATGCTATGAGTGAACCCAACATCTCCGTTACGGAACTCGGTTCACTGTAGCGAAACGTGAGGGCAAATCATGCAATGGACTGGTATGCATTGAAACCAATCCCGTTCATCGGTGTAAGCAAAGACCAGGACGCATCCTCCATGAAAAGTATCATTATCGCTATCCTGATCCCCACATTGCTGTTTGCGGTTAAGTCCGAATGTCTCGGGGCATCCAGAGATCGACAGCAATTTGAGTGTGTTGTCGACGGCGAACGCCGGACAGCGGTGGTCAAGCCTGCCGAAAACCCTAGCGTGGCCCCGACCCCTCTGGTGTTCGGCTGGCACGGACATGGAGGCACCTCTGCAGGATGCGAACGGTGGGGACTGGAAGCGATGTGGCCTGAGGCAATTTTCGTCTATCCTCAGGGTCTGCCAACTCCGGGAAGGCTGACGGATCCAGAGGGAAAAAAAAGCGGATGGCAGTCCCAAGCGGGAGCAATGAAAGATCGAGACCTCCAATTTTTTGATAAGATCCTCTCGGATCTGCGCGGGAGATTTTCGATCGATGAAAAAAGCATCTTCAGCACGGGCCACTCCAACGGTGGCGGCATGACTTATTTACTCGCCGAACAACGTCCGGGCGTGTTCGCA
>JBILLC010000273.1:0-4087 GCA_044376275.1 Chthoniobacteraceae bacterium
GGAAATGCCCTTGGTGCTGACTTGGGTGAAACGCTGCAAGCCGGCCGCCAGCGTCGAAAGCGCGTTTCCACTAGAGTCCGTTGGAGTGAAAGTCGTGCGACCGCCGATAACGGTACGGGTTGCATTTCCAACCGGAAATACGACGCGTTCCTCCGGGCCGGGGACAGAACCGGTGCTCCAGTTGGCGGGGTCCAACCACCAACCAAGCGATGGCCCAATCCAGCGGTTGATCGACGCCACCGCAAAGGTCCACGCGTAGTCGACACCCATCGGGTTGCCTGACAAATCTGCGACCGAGGAGGACACCACTGCCCGATAATTACCCTCCGGGAGGGGTTCCACAAAGCCCAAAACCACGGCGCTCTGCGTCGTTTGGATCGTACCAGTAGTGATCTGCACATCATCCGCGTTGCCAATCACTCCGTCGGGTCCGGCCGACCAAAGCCGTAAGCCAGATGCCAGTGAGGCCGCGTCCATAGGCTCGCTGAAGGAGACTGAAACGGTTTGGACCGAGCGGCTCGAAGATTGGGGCAAAGCGCTCAAAACCGTTGGCGAGATCGCATCGAGAACCACATCGAAGGAAACTTCCGAGGAAGAGGCTTGGTTTCCGCCCGTGTCAAACACGCGGGCCTCAATCCGAAGCCGGCGCGATGTTTCACCCACCCCGAGTGCCGGAGTGCGGAATGTGTAACCAAAGGGAAATGCACCGTTCACTCCAACACGAACGCCATCGATGAACCATTCGACGCCTGCCACTCCAACATCATCGGAAGCATTCGCTCGCAACGCCAGCAAGCTCCCAGATTGAATGCGCGGAGTGGAGAGCTGGACCGGAGACGGTGAATTGCTCTGAAGCTGGATGCTCGGCGCAATTCCGGCTGAATCGTACCTGCGATAATTGACCACCTTGACGCCACTCTCCTTGTCAGCGGCGTAGACAATGCCGCCGGCCATGGCGATGGAAAACACCCGACCAGAGGCCAGATTGGGTTGCGACGGATTATCAGGACGCATGTCAAAGCGGGTGACAAACCTGCTCATTGGCGTTTCTTGCTTCAGCCAATATTGCCACCAGGAATCTGCGGTCGAGCCGAAGCTCTTCGCCTGCCCAAACTGGAACACGGCGACATCGCCATCCGCATCTGAGTTATTAATGTCGCTTGAGCCGAGGGCGGCGACGAAAGTGTGGAGGTTTGCGGAATCAACCGAGCCGTCGAAGAGAACCTGCCGCCACCCGCGCTGAAATCCTGAATCGGGCTTGAACACATCACTAGCTTCGAGAACCGGGTGTGATGGATCGGTAAGCTTTAAAGAAGCCAGGCCTGATTCGTAAACGTAGAAAAGACGGCTGGCTCCGAGCGCGAGTCGGCCGCCGTTTTTCGACCATTCCCATTCCCTCACGGTGATAGGCGTGAATTGGGTATCCGCGCCTGCATTCACATCGCCGACGTAAACCGCAGAAGTCATTGCCCAGTACCACCACCAGTACTGCTCAGATTTATTCCCTTTCGTCAGCACATAGACACAAGTTCCGTTAAATAGAATGTCACTCACCACGGAGCCGGCTTCCTGCTCTTTAATCGTGCTTCCCGAAACTAAATCCCTCATCACGATGAAAGCTTTTTCGGTCCCGTTGGTATTCCGATTCACACCCATCACAAGCATGTCGCCGACGAGCACGGCGCATTGCACAGAACCGCCGCCATCATCTAAAAACCGGTTGCTTAAAGTCGGCGCTGTGGGATTTGACACATCGACAACCCCGACACCGTGCTCGCGAAGTGAAAGTATTGCGTAGCCGCCGTCCCCGTAACGAACACCGTAAACTGGAAAATCAAAAAAGAGTCCGCCGCGCCGCAATGGCTCGACTTTGTTTTCAATGGAGTAAATCAAAAGTGCACCACGGCTGCTGTTTGTTTCACGTTCGCTCACAAGGAGCAGCTCATTGCCGGTGGCGACGTCTGTAGCCTCAAAGCCCGTCTGGCTGTTGCTCATGGACCAAAGCACACCCGTGCCCACCGCTTTCCCCGTGAGCGGATTCTGCCCAAGGCGCAGCTCGGTGGCATCGTTTTTTCCATCGCTATCGGTATCCTGCAACTTGGGATCTGTCCCAACAACCCTCTCAAGTTCATCGGCCAATCCGTCACGGTCTGTGTCTGGCGCACCAGCATGCATTGACGAAAGAACCGGGCCATAGAGGTCGGTGACGAATCCGTTCCAGTTGGAAATTCCAACGTAAGCGCCGATTTTTCTCTGGCGCCCATCGACGTACGTCACGCTGAACTCGCGGTTGGGCGGCAGCACCATTCGATAATCCCCTGAACCGTTGGAGCGGATGCGCTGGGGCTCACCCACCGCCTCAATCAACACGTACCCCTGCTTTGGAATGGTGTTCTCCGCAATCCACAAAGAACCTGCCTTTTGCAAGTAATCGGACATTTGCTGCAGCAAATCACGCATCCGGTAGGAGTGGTCAGCTGCAATCAAATCATAGAAAGGGTTCATTGCGGACACGAATGCGTTGAGGGCTTCGAGCTCCTGCGCTTGCGTTGGATCGGGTGCACCGATGGGAGTGAAAAGCACTTTGGCAACGGCCTCGAAAGGAGCTGCACGCAGTTTACGTACACCGACTCTCAGGTCGCGTGCGTAGGAAAGAAAACTGTCCAACATGATGCGAAGGTTTTCATTTGAGCGCGCAAAGTCGTTTGCAAGCGACCCAAAGGACGCGTTGTCGCCGTAAACCTTTTGGTTAAAGGAGCGGAGCGTTTCCAAATGGGCGGCGGTCTTTTGCAAATTCGGAATAAGCGCCTCCAAATCAGACGCAAGCCCGCCCGCGCCGGAGCTGACAAGGGTTTGGTAGACTGGGAGCAATTTTGCGATCCGCAGCTTGATCCAGTAAGTGCTCCACCAATACGGCAAACTTCCCGAACGGTTATACTCCTCCACCAATGGACGGAGTTCATCAAGCAGCCAGCGGATCTGCTGAGTGTCTTCAGCGACGCCACGCATACCGCCGATTTTCATGAAAGCATCGCGCAACGTGAGCGAGTTTTCGGCTGTGGAATCAAGCGCCGACTGCGCGTGCTTTAACGAATCGGCAGCGACACGTTGCCCCTCCACTGGGCGGCGAGGCCCTGCGCCTTGGCTGCCCGGCAGCACCCCGTGCCAGCCTGGTTGGCGCACGCCCACTCCCGGATCGCATGTCACATACTTCCCGTCATCGGTGACCGTCATCGGGCCCTGCAACTCCCAAGTGCCGGAGTCGTGATTAAAACTCCAGAGCGCGGACTTTTCACCCGGTTTGAGAGCCTCACCGGTGACTGGATCCGGCAGGTTGGGGAACCGAACCGGGACGGGTTGGTCAAAGGTGGAAGCACCGTCTGTTTGAATCGTGATCACCAACGGGAAGTTAAGCCCTTCCGCGAGGGGTTCGGGAATACGGTCCGGAGCAACCGGGGCCATCCCGATCCTCCCGCCAATTGAGCCGTCCGCGTTTCTCAAAGCACCTGGAGGAACCGTAAGCCCGACGCCTTCCATCTCTGGGAACTTCTGAACCACCTCGGCGGTCATTTCAACTTTGGTTTCCTGCGTGGGACTTACGGCCTTCAATGCGCCACCCGGAATCAGAGGAAGGTAAATTTTGCCTGTGCCCGCCGCGAGATTGTCAAGAGTGCCGGCAACCGCCTCCCAGGATTTCACCACATGAGGATAATACTCGCCGGTCGGGAACTTTGATCCAGCAGCCTCTCGGCCATCCACCTCGGCGAAAAAACGGCCTGCTGGGCAGGGAAGAATGAATTTGCCCTCCTTGTTGGTCCTGACTTGCGCTTCAGAGCCTGCAACTTTGACGGTGACGTCCGGCAGAGGCACGTCCTGACCATTCACTTTTTCAGAGGCGTACACCGTTCCCTGAATTTGAGTGCCCTTAACCACCACCAGCGCCTCGGTGAAGTAGGAAAAGGCGTACTCACCGCCCGGCGAACCGTCCAAGTCTCCATCGATTTCGCGCCCCATCAGGTCCTTCACACCAGCGGCGGTAAATGTCACATCCACCTTTGAGTTGCCCGGCACTTTATCAACGATATGC
>JBILLC010000245.1:0-4398 GCA_044376275.1 Chthoniobacteraceae bacterium
CACACCGAACCGATGAAACCACGGAGGCGCAAAATGTAAGAATCGACTGATTGGATTCGGGACCGGTTGAGTTTCGTAGTGGTAGAGTAATGCACTCAAGTCGCGCCAGCAGTCGTCTCCCCGAATCTTGATCAATCCAGCCCCAAGCATGATCCTAAAAATTAGCCACCGATATATCCAAAGGGTCGATAGCGGCACCGGCATTCGCGGAAAAGGTCGGGGATCAATGAGCGGGCAAAGAAAAACAGCGATCAATCCAGTTTCCAGAAGCTGAGTTTCCCACCCATACGAATACCAAAGCTGTCCTACATGCACGAACGACATGTAAAGAGCCCAAAGCGCCAGCATCAGGATGGCGTTTGCAAAGCCGCAAACCACCACTCCTGAAAGCACCGCCCCAAGCCATGCCGCGTTCCGAATCGAATGATCGGTGACACTCCACCAAAATAGGGTGGGGAGTTTTTGAAAACCCAAAGTGCGCGATCCAAAGTGCAGTTCAACCTTCTTCAGGAACACATCAGCCGGCAGCAAGCCATCGTGACCAATGAGAGGAACAGCCTGATTCGCAGCTACTAGGAAGGCTGTAAGGTAAACAAAACCCAGCAGCCTCAGCAGGACAAACCGCGTCAGCCAGTACGAGTGCTCCGCCTTCAGACCGTCTGGCGCTTTCTGTAAATCGGCTTGGGTTGTCGCTTCAGTCTTCATTGGAGGATACGCCTCCCGCGAATTGCTTGCTCAAACTGACCTCAAAGTTTCATTTCGATCGAGTCAGACACAGAGCTACTCTTAACCCGGATTCAATTCAGTCAACGAACCTTCATTTTTGCGGCGTATGCCTCAGAACCCTTGGGTGAGGTCATTGAATGGGCTCCAAAGTTTGCAACAGCAGCGCACGCGCCACCCAGCAGCAGAGACCCAGACTGATGCCATGCCGTGCTGTAGGCGTTATCGGTCTTTTCCGATCCGCAGCTATGACTCCAAAGCAAGCGTCCTGTAGCATCAAAGGCTGCAATAAAAATATCGACCCCTCCGGCGCTGTGAAATGTGGCTTCGTCCAGTGAAGCATTTGAAGTGAATTCACCCGTAAAAAATGAACCGCCGGAGCCGTCTGTGGCCACACCAAGACAGTAGTCAACGCCCTCACCCTGAATATTTTTCACCCAATTCACGTTCAGATCGGCATCCAAGGCGGCGCAAAAACCGTCGCTGTTGCTCGCAGAAGAACTCGTGAGCTCGTGACTGCCGATCTTGATGTTCTGTTTAAACATTCCAGCGGCCCAGACTCGCCCTTGGGCGTCGACCGCGATTTCGTGCACGGTTGGCGCCGTGCCGGGGAATGTCACTGCTTTCAAACCGGCCCCATCGCCTGTCATTTTCAGCACGCACCCGCACGCGCCTTTTGCGCCGTTCAATTCAAGCGTATCAAACCGACCTTGCCCGGCAAATGAACCGCCAACATAGATCTGCCCTTGCGCGTCGATCCCGACTGCGTTCGCACCGCCACTGATCCCTGTCGTGCAGCGGGCCCACTTTAAATCACCAGTGGTTGAGTATTTGGCGATGAAAATTGAGCGATCCTTTGACGAATCGTTTAGAGTAACACTTCCAAGAACCGCTTGCCCCGCAACCGCGCCGGTCACCACAATATCGCCCGCGGCATCGAGAACAATCGCGTGCGCGTAGTCGTAACCGGCTCCCCCGGAGGTGCGCCCCCAAAGCAGTTCACCAGCTGAATTGAGCTTGAGTACAAACAAGTCGTACTCGCCGTGATTTGTTTGGGTCGCGCCTTTGATTTGCAGATCGGTACTTTGAAAGTGCCCGCAGACATAGACGTTTCCGCGATCATCTGCAGCCACACCGTACGCCCGATCGACCTCAGCGCCGCCAAATGATTTTGCCCACAAAAACTCACCACTTGGAGAGAGCTTCGCGACGAACGCGTCCATCTTACCCTGTGACTCGAGCGCATGCTTCCCGAAATCCGCCGGCCCGGAGATCTCTCCCGCGATGTACACATTTCCGGCCATGTCCACAGTGATTGCGCGAGTCTTGTCACCACCTTGCGAGCCGCCCGCGCTGACCCACTCAAAGGAGCGATTGTCGGCGCCAGCACTTTTTGCAAAGCCATTGGTGCAGGCCACAGTAACGAGCACTGCAGCAGCCATGCGGGTGAGAGGATAGGTGGGTGAAGCACTCATGATTGAAAGATGTTTGGTTACAAAACTTGATTCGCGGCAAGAACACGCAGCACGTTTTTGCCAAGTATCTTGCGAATGTCCGTTTCGCTGTGTCCACGCTGGACCATTCCTACTGTGAAAAGTGGCCAGTTGGTCCATGCGAGACTTTTTTCCGCATGGGGCTTTGGAACAAAGTTGTCCGCGGGCCAAAGATGCTCCCAACGCTCGTTTCCCAAAGTCGCCCTCGGATTCGGGCTGGTGCGTTTAGGGATCTTTGCGCGCTGCGCCTCCTCATTGACGGAAACGTGTGCAATATCAGTTCCAATGGCGACATGGTCTGCACCGAACTTCTTCACCGCATAGTCAACCTGGTTCAAAAATGCGGTGATGTCGCCGTCGCCACCAAGAAACCTTGGGATCAGGCAAATCCCGAGATACCCGCCCGTGTCACAGATTGCATTGATTACCTCGTCTGGCTTTGCCCGGAAATGCGAATACAAGCCGCCGCAGGCTGAGTGGCTGGCAACCATTGGTTTTTTTGAGGCGAGCGCGGCCTCCAAGCTTGTGCGCCATCCGGAATGTGCCACATCGACAATCACGCCGCAGCGGTTCAACTCAGCGACGACGGCATGTCCAAAATCACTTAAACCGCCGTTTCCGGGCTCACCCGCGCCATCTCCAATCGGATTCCGACGGTTGTATGTCAGGTGCATCATGCGGATGCCAAGTTGGTGAAAGATTTTAATCAACCGCAACTCATCCCTTGTAGACTCCCATTCCTGCCGAAGCGGCACGCCGTTACCCGAGAACAGGAGGCAATGAGCCCCTCTCTTTTTCGCATCTTCGACTTCACTCGCAAGCACGGCCTTCGCACAGCAATCACGCGCGAGGTCTGTTGCATAGGTAAATCTTGCAAGTCGTTTAACGAGTCGCAACGGGTCACTGCCTTCCTCTCCCGCATTCTGGAAAATACATGTCACACCTGAGACATGCATCGCTTCTAAAAACTCAGAACGCTCGGCGGGATCAGTCGCCCAACGCGTCATGGACATGTCTTCGCGTAAATCTGTCAATTCCGCCTCTGATGCCCCCGACTCCACGGACTCCTTGAATTTAAGTCCGTCGACCGCGGCTCTGGGAGCAAAACCGTAGGCATCGACCACGAGCGCGTCTCTGTGCAACTCCAATCCCTTCTGCAGGTCACGAGCGGAGGGCTTGAGAATAGAGAGCGCAACCTCTCTGGCTTCACGGATTTTAGGATTTGTGACAGCCGGTCCATCAGCAACGGAAGCAAAGCATAAATGAGGCCCAATGCCACCGCCTGCTGCAGCCAACACAGGTAGCCTGACACACGTTCGAAGAAAGGATCGTCGGGAAATTTTTTCGGTTCTCACAAAATTACTCGGCCCCATCGTTGGGCAAGCTAAAAGGCGTCCGGTATTCACGTGAAAGCAGTTTGTTTGCCGTTTGATTATCTAGAAATTCCTCCTGGTCCCCAGCAAGGCGCAGATGCTGTCCAAGGGTGATCTGTTCTTTCTCAAAATTGACTCCGGCGAGAGCCAGGTATTCGTGCGTTTTTTCAAAGGTGCCCTGCATGTCATCGTGCACCTTGATTGCTGAGAGTTGATCTCGGATTTTACCAAGCGGGGCCCTCCCGCCGGTTCGGAAAGATATGTTCGCGAGGTGACACAGGGCAGATGACTGGTGTCCCTCGAGGATATCCGCGGCGAGATCAGTGTGATGACGAGAGCGGACTGCCCGTAGAAAGTTTGCAAAATGGTTCTCCGACGGCGCATCAAAAGGACGAATGAGATTTCCATGTCTATCAAAGAGATGCGTATCTGCAATGATCCCCTCGGTTCCGTAAAAAAACCACATCGACTTGATGCTCGGATGAAACGGATTGGTCTTTAAGTTGCGTGTTTCAGACACGATGGTCTTTTCGCCAAAATCGTAGACAGCGATTTGGGAGTTCGGCGTCTCCGCGACATCCTTGTACCCGAATCGGCCGCCGTAACTGAACACGCTTTTTCCCAGACCCGCGACTCCGAGGCCCCAGCGACAGATGTCGATTGAATGCACATTACTGTTGCCTATTTCGCCGTTACCGGTGTCCCACATCCAGTGCCAGTCATAGTGAAATTTGGCACGGGTCAGCTTTGACATTGCCGCTGGACCAGCCCACAGGTTGTAGTCGCAGCGCGGCGGTACAACACAGTCC
>JBILLC010000246.1:0-4397 GCA_044376275.1 Chthoniobacteraceae bacterium
AGCGCTCAACAACGCAGCGGAGCAGACCCGACGTTTCATCGTCGTCTTGAATGACAACGAGTGGTCGATTGCAAAAAACGTGGGTGCCATCGCCACATACCTGAATCGAATCGCGACGCATCCGACTTATTCTCACCTTCACGAAAAAGCATCAAATTTCGTGAAGATGATCGGCGGCCAGTTTGCACTCGATTTAGCGCATAAAATGGAGGCCGGAGTGAAGAACCTGCTGCTCCCGAGCGTGATCTTTGAGGAGCTGGGGCTGCGTTACTACGGGCCGATCGACGGGCATGACATTCCATTATTGATCAAGACATTTCAGTTTTTAAAAAACCAGAACGAGCCCGTAATCCTACACATCCTTACGCAGAAGGGACGAGGTTATCCGCCGGCAATCGAGAAGCCTGACAAGTTCCATGGGCTGGGGAAATTTGAACCGAAAACCGGTGCGACGAAACCAACTGCGTCCCCTACATTCTCGGAGATTTTTGGCAGAGCATTGTCTAAATTCGCAGAGCAAAATAACCGGCTCGTGGCAATCACGGCGGCCATGCCAACCGGCACCGGGCTTGTGAGTTTCGCTGAAGCTCATCCTAGCCGGTATTTTGATGTTGGAATTGCGGAAGAGCACGCAGCGCTTTTTGCCTGCGGTCTGGCTGTGCAGGGATTCAAGCCCTTCCTTGCGATCTACTCGACTTTCATGCAGCGCGCCTATGACATGATTGTTCATGACATGGCTCTGCAGAATTTGAACATCGCCCTCTGCATGGATCGTGGTGGCCTCTCTGGCGATGACGGTCCGACGCATCACGGGTTGTTCGATATCGGCTATCTTCGTCATATTCCGAACCTCGTCTTTTGCACTCCGAAGGACGAGGGGGAGTTTGTGGATATGCTTTGGACGATGAATCACTATGTGGGGGGGCCGATTGCGATCAGGTATCCGCGCGGCGTTGGAACTGGAGTGAAGCCTTCGGATCAGCCAAGACTTCTTGAGATTGGAAAGTCGGAAGTGGTGCGTCATGGTTCATCGCAGCCGGCGCGTGTTGCTCTGTTCGGACTTGGCGCAATGTGTTCTATCGCGGAAGCAGCGGCGGTAATGCTGGAGGCTCGTGGTGTCTCCTCTGCGGTGATCAATCCGAGATGGATCAAGCCCTTGGACACCGGAACGCTCGAATTCTACGGAAGAGCGGTCGAGGTGGTATGTACTTTCGAAGACCACGTGCTTCACAACGGATATGGTTGCTCGGTGATGGAGCACTTTTCAGAGGAAGGCATCGCTGTACCTGTGGTCCGGATCGGCTGGCCCGACCAATTCGTGGAGCATGGATCGGTCGAAGTACTGCGGAACAAACATGGTGTGACGGCGGAGGCGGCGGTAGAGAGGATCCTCGCTTTGTTGCCGGAGAAAACCGTTGAGGTCCCGGTGGTGCGGGCTTGAGTCTCATGTCGGCTGCCTGCGATGGAGTCACGAATGCAACCTCGCGTACAGCCGTCGAGGTTGATGGACTCAGAAAAGTATTTCGTGCCTATCGCAAGCGGCCTGGGTTCTTTGGTGCTTTGCGTGGGCTGGTAAGACGCGATTATTCCGAGGTGGCGGCGGTTGATGGTGTTTCATTTTTGATTCGCGAGGGGGAGAGCGTCGGCTTCCTAGGCCCTAACGGTGCCGGTAAAACAACGGTGCTTAAAATGCTGTCTGGGCTTATGCAGCCCACTAGCGGCGAGGCGCGAGTGTTGGGGTATCGGCCATGGAGTCGGGATGATGCCATGAAACGGCAGATCGCATTGTTGATGGGGCAAAAAAATGCGTTGTGGTGGGACTTGCCTGCGAGGGAATCTCTGGAGTTGAACCGTGTGATTTATGGAGTGGACCGTTTCCGTTTTAATGCGGTTGTCAGTGAATTGACTGCTCTGCTGGATGTTGAGGATAAACTTGATGTGATGGTGAGGGAGCTCTCGCTCGGCGAGCGCATGAAAATGGAGCTGATTGCTGCGCTCCTGCATTCTCCTCGCGTGTTACTTCTGGATGAACCGACTATTGGTTTGGACGTAACTTCACAGACGCGGGTTCGTCAGTTTCTTAAGCGTTACAACTCTGAGCGATCAGTCACGATGATGCTCACTAGCCACTACATGGGCGACATCGAGGAGTTATGTCAGAGGGTGATCATTATCGACCATGGGCGAATTTTCTTCGACGGCCCCCTTTCCTCAATCGTGGATAAGTTCGCTTCGCACAAGATACTTTCTCTCACTTTTTCAAGGGAGACACCCGGTGATTTTCAGGCGATGGGTGAGGTTTTGGATCAGACTCCGCTGACTCTTAGGGTGAATGTTCCCAGGGCGAGGGTTGCGGAGGTTTGCCGGGAAGCGCTTGCCGTATTGCCTGTGAGTGACATGGCGGTTCAAGAACCAACAGTCGAGGAAATCATTCGGCGGGTATTTGATTCGCAGGCTTCCGACTAGGAGTTGGCTGGCGAATTGCTTGGTCGAAGTTGTTTTGCCTGTCTGAGCCACTGATTGTTCGGTCTATACTACATCCAAACGGGTGGATCGATGTAAGTGTGATTCGGGGCAGGAAGCGTGAGTCATCCCAGCCCGTTTGCGATTTGTGCTCTATGCACCTTCAAGTATGACTTTCGCCCTCCAATTAATTATTTTGTTTTGCTTGTTAGGCGCATGCATTGCGATTTCGTTGCATCTGTTTTGCATTCCCAAGCTGCAGCCAGTGCGATGGTCTAAAGAGGAAGCTCCTCTGGTTTCGATTTTAGTCCCAGCTCGGAATGAAGCTCTTAATATTCAGGCATGCGTACAATCTCTGCTTGCTCAGAATTACCCGAATTTCCATGTGTGCGTTTTGGATGATCATTCCACAGATCAAACAGGTCCGATCGTACGCCAGCTTGGCCTGACGCAGGAAAATGGAGGGCTGATCAGTGGACAGGATCTTCCGCCCGGCTGGGTGGGGAAAAACTGGGCATGCCACCAGCTTTCTTTGGCAGCTAAAGGCGACTATTTGTTATTTACCGACGCCGACACGGTTCATTCTCCGGATACGTTGGGCGCTTTGGTTGCGGCCTCGAGGGAGCATGACGCAGCTTTGCTTTCGGCGTGGCCGAGGCAGGAGGTTATCAGTTTTGGTGAGAAGTTGGTGGTTTCGCTGCTGCCATTCGCAGGGATTGTTTTTTATCCTCACTTCTTGCTCGGCGTTCTTGGGAGGTATCCTGAGTGGCGGCGATCAGTGCCCGCTTGGCTGCGTCGGCGGCTGGGAGCGGCAAATGGTCAGGTCATGTTCTTCTCTCGATCCGGCTATGCAGCGATCGGCGGTCACGAGTCGGTGCGTAACCATTTGGTGGAGGATGTTGCGCTCGGTCGGGCTGTGGCTTCGCGAATGACCGAGGGGCTTTGGTGGGTTAACTGTGACGCCTCAGGTTTGGTGAAATGCCGAATGTACCGTTGTTTCGGGGAGGTTTGGGAGGGCTTTTCTAAAAACGCCCGCGCAGCTTTTGAGGAATCTGAAGCCGCTTTTTGGGTCGCGGGGTTCGGACAGTTTTCTGTGTTTGTTTTGCCGTTTATTTGGGCAGCGCTGTCTTGGCCTGGGGATGGCTTGGCGTGGGTGCAAGTCGCCTTGATTTTATTGTTGCGGATTGTCGCGACCATTGGGGTCGGCGGTGCTTGGTGGAGTGTGGTGCTTCATCCCATCGCCTACATGCTGGGAATGCTCATTGCGCTCAATAGTTGGCGGTGCTCGGTCGGACGAGGCGTTCGGTGGAAGGGCAGGGTTTATTCCGTGGAGCATCCCTTGAATACCCCCAAGCAAAGTAGTTAAATTTCACAAGAGGCTTGTCTCGGAGGTGACGGTTGGTAATGTCCCGCCTCTCTGAACTCGTTTTTCTCCACTGGATTTGCAATGAGAATGTCAACCAAGCGCTAAAAATCGTCTTGTAATGACCTTGGCAAATTTACTTTCGGTTAATCAGATCATCCCTGACCTTCAGGCTCGGGACAGATGGCCAGCCATCCTCGAGCTTGTTGAGAAGCTTGTCTCCAGTGGGTTGGTGGATCCCCTCGATAAGGACGGTATTGTTCGCGCTCTTGAATTGAGGGAACAAACCATGAGCACCGGGATCGGATTTGGCATTGCGATTCCGCATGCTTCTTCTGATCGCGTGACAAATGTGGTGGCCGCATTCGGTCGCTCAAGGCAGGGCATCGAATTTGGTTCGCTGGACAATGTGCCGGTGCAGTTCATCGTGATGTTTGTGGTGCCGAAGGATCAGTTCCAGATACATCTGCGTACGTTGGCTGCGATCGCAAAGTTCCTGAATGACAGAGGCGTCAGGGATCGGCTTTCGATGGCGGAATCACCGGACGAGATCCTAAGAATTTTTCAGGCC
>JBILLC010000247.1:0-4374 GCA_044376275.1 Chthoniobacteraceae bacterium
GTGATCATCACGCCGGACGGTCCGCGCGGTCCCGCCTACAAGCTCAGTCCGGGTCTTGTTTTTCTCGCATCTAAAACACGTGTTCCAATCATGCCTGTGCATGTGGATTACGAAAAGTTCTGGGAGCTTCGGAGCTGGGACCGATTCCGGATTCCAAAGCCTTTCTCCCAAGTGAAAATCACTTTTGCTCCGCTTATGAACGCTGAGCAAATCCACGACGACGCCTCCATTGCACGCGAATGCGCACGTATCGAGTCGATACTCAATTCCGAGGTCTAATCTTCTCAGACTTGATACGTTCTTCGGCGAATGCGACGAACCGTTCCGCCATCGCGCGCATCGAATAATTCTGCCGCACCGCTTTGAGACCAGCGTGGCCTAACGCATTTGCGCGGGCGGGATCCAGCAGAAGAGCTTCCCAAGCCTCTGCAAGTGCCTCCGAGGACGCATCCTCGACCAATATTCCCCCGCCTGTTTCCTCAACAATCTCAGTGAACGCCGCGGTTCGAGGCTGAACCGCAGGCACCCCGCAGGCCATCGCCTCGAGCAGATAAAGTCCGAACGCCTCGCCATACAACGCCGGGACCGAGAGCAGACTGAATCCGCGCAGCAGCTCGATTTTCCGTTCACGGCTAACGTTAGCCTCGAATTGGACATGCCCCTCAAGACCCGCCTCGCGCAGCTTGCCTTTTTGCTGCTCCACGCATGCGGCATCCGTCTCGATCATCGTACCAACGCACACCAGACGCGCATCCGGAACGCGTCCCCGGCGATGCAGCTCCAGGAATGCATCAATCACGCTGCAAAGACCCTTGCCAGGTGTGAGCCGAGCAAGATAACCGACCACTGGATTTGAAGAGCGGTTTAGCGCAGCTCCGTAGCCATCCAGCCCGATCCCATTTGGAATCACATGCACGCCGTTCTGCCCGAGCCCGAGGCGCGCGGACATCAGCCCGCCAAAAAAAGCACTCGGCGCCACCGTGCCGTCGAGTTCCGAAACACGCGCGCCCATCTCCGCCCAGCACTGGCTTCGCCACGGCTCCGGCAAGCCGTCGAGAAAACTGTCCTCACCCTGCAAAGAACAAAGCACTGGGATCCCGAGCTCCTCGCGGATTCTCCGCGCGACACCGACCATCAGTGCGGTTGAGAGCCACACGACATGTGGCTTCTCGACATCGCGCAGCCACTCCACGAGCTTCTCCAACTCCCGACTCTGCGACCCCTCCTCTCCGCGCAGCATTGAAAGGGTCAGCTCACCGATCTCGGCCCCGCGCGTCATACCGGAGAAGCGGCCGAGAAACTTCAACACTTTTGGGTGATCCAAAAGCCAGTCCATCCAGCGAGGCGCGCGACGGAACCATGAGAACTGCTGCTGCAGGTACACATTCAGACCGCCGAAAAAAACCGGCGAATCCGGTGAAGCCGCCGGCTCGTCGAGTGTTAGCGGAAGATAAAGGGGAAGCAACACCGCCTCATGACCCATGCGGCAGAGCTCCTTTACAAGTGCGTTGTCCCGCATGCACACCCCGCAGTAATAACTCCCTGTTCCGGGTGTGAGAAAGAGCAGTTTCATCACTCGCTTTTTTGCCAATGCGTCAATGCGGTTTCCATTTCCTGCAAAGACTTATTCCCTGCGCTTGACCTCTTCCCAGAGCAAATCCAGTTCCTGAAGCGAACGGCCCTCAAGGGACGCCCCTTGCTCATTAGCGAGCGCCTCGACCGCTTGAAAACGACTCACAAATTTGCGCGTCGCGCGGCTCAGTGCGACCTCCGGATCAACTTTTAATTTTCTCGACAGATTCACCGCAGCGAAAAGCAGATCACCTATTTCCTCTTCCAATCGAGCGCCGCCTCCTTCCATCTCCTCGCGCACCTCCTGTAACTCTTCACTGACTTTCGCCAACACCGGCGCGGCATCACTCCAGTCAAACCCAACCGTCGCGGCCTTCTTCTGAATCTTCGCCGCATGCTGCAACGCTGGCAAACCACCGCATACTCCCTCAAAAATTGATTTCTGCCCGGTTGCTCGTTTTTCCAACCGTTTGATCTCCTCCCAGCGCACCAAAACCGCATCGGAGTTCTCGGCGGTTTCCTCGCCAAAAACATGCGGATGGCGGCGCACCAGTTTTTCAGAAATCGACCGAGCCACCGCTTCAAAGTCAAAGCGCTTTTGTTCTGCAGCGATCTGTGCATGGAACACGACTTGCAGCAACAAATCCCCGAGCTCTTCACACAGATTTACGTCATCCCCAGAATCGATTGCGGAGACCACTTCATAAGCTTCCTCAAGCAAGCCTGCCCGGAGGGACTGATGGGTTTGTTCCTTGTCCCATGGACATCCGTCGGGGGACCGCAATCCGGCGACGACAGCGCGCAGCTGTTCGATTGGGGGCAGTTGCTGAGAAGGGGGCGACTGGAGTGGCATAGGGCGGTTTACGTTCCCGATGAACACTACGCAGCGCCAGTCGGACTGGCAACGGTAACGCCTCGGGACTTTCCCTTCGCACGGGGTTTGCTCACAATCACCCCATGTCCTTCCGCATCGATCCGCATGTTCATTCCTTCTTCTCCCGAGACGGAGTCAGCAGTCCGGAAGATCTTATCGCCGCCGCCCGCGAGCGCGGACTTCAGGGTTTTGCGCTAACCGACCACGATACTTGCGATGGCTGCCGGCATCTGCTGGAGCGCGGTTTGATTCGAGAGGACGGCACCGCGGTGGATGGTTTTCTGGTGATTCCCGGTGCAGAGATTTCAACGGCGGAAGGTCATCTGCTCTGTCTTGGCGTCTGGCTTCCAAACGGGCTCAAAGGCACGCCTGCAGCAGAGGTGATTGAGATGGCAAGGGCGCAGGGCGGAGTGGCGATTCCGGCGCACCCATATGACCGGATGCGCGCCGGGATTCGCGAGGCAGCGCTCCGGCGGCTCGACTTTGACGGACTCGAGGTGTTCAACGCCGCTACTCTGCTTGAGAAGCACAACCAAAGTGCTCTGCATTACGCGAAGGCACGTGGTCTCCCAATGACAGCGGGCAGCGACGCGCATCACCATGCTGCGATTGGACGGTCGTACACAGTTTTTCACGCAACTGAACTGAGCGTCAGCGCGATTCTTGCTTCACTTAAGCAGCAGCCGGCGCTGCATTGCGAACCGCTCGGGCTGAAGGAAGCATTGCGAAAAACCTTCCATAATTGGTTCCGAATGCGAATCTTTAAAAACGGTCGCCCAAAGCGAGCATAGTGGACTTCTCAGAAGTCCCGCAGCCGTTCCGCAGCCAGCAACCGTCAAGAATCCCCTCGAAGAAACATGTATTCCCATTCAAGCATCGCACGAATCGCAGCCGCCTTGTTAATCACTCCGGCATTCAACCTAGAGGCCGCCGCTTCAAAACCCGCATCCGAGCGCCCGAACATTCTGTTCATCATGACGGATGATCACGCCTCGCACGCCATTTCCGCGTATGGTTCCAGGATCAACTCGACACCGAACCTCGATAAACTCGGCGCGGACGGGATCCGATTTAACAATGCATTTGTCTGCAACTCCATTTGCACCCCAAGCCGGGCAACAGTTTTAACGGGAAAATACTCCCACATGAACGGGACTCCGGTTTTTAACATTTTTGACGGCGCCCAGCAGACAGCCCCAAAACTCCTGCAGTCGGCAGGATACCACACCGTGATGCTCGGCAAATGGCATCTGGGCTCGGCACCGACGGGATTCGACCATTGGAACATTCTTCCGGGGCAGGGCCGTTACTTTGATCCCATCCTGCTCACGCAGGACGGCGCTCGCGTTTACCCCGGCTACGCAACGCAGGTCATCACGGACCTCGGGATTGAGGCGCTGAAAAACCGGCCGAAGGACAAGCCGTTTTTCATGATGCTTCATCACAAGGCGCCGCATCGTGAATGGCAGCCTGATCCGGTCAATGCCGCGAAGTTTGCAAATGTGAAAATCCCGGAACCCGGAACATTGCGTGACAACTACGATACGCGTCCGGCTGCACTTCCGGAGAATGCTCAGACTGTGGCGAAAGACCTCACGCGTCGCGACCTGAAGCTCATCGCACCCGCGAACCTCTCTCAGCAGGCCACCAACAAGTGGCTTGCGGAAAAACCGATGGAAGTCGAATTGGAACGGGACGGTGAGAAGAAAGCACTCACCGGGGACGAACTGGTGAGTTGGAAATACCAGAAATACATGCAAGACTATCTCGCTTGTGTTCAGGGTGTTGACGATCAAGTTGGACGCATCCGCGAGTGGCTCGCAGCCGAGGGCCTCGCTAAGAACACTGTTGTGATCTACACCACTGACAACGGATTTTTTCTTGGTGACAACGGGATGTACGACAAGCGGTTTATGTACGAGCCGTCG
>JBILLC010000248.1:0-4372 GCA_044376275.1 Chthoniobacteraceae bacterium
GCGGGTCGCGTCCAGTCACATTCGCGTGGGCACTTTTGAATACTTTGCGGCGCAGTCCGACTGGCCATCGGTCGAGCAACTCGCCAGGTACGCGATTGATAGGCATTATCCCGAGGTAAAGTTTTTGGACCGTCCGTTCCTGGTTTTTTTAGAAAGCGTCGCCGAACGGCAGGCCGCGCTTGTGGCGGATTGGATGCGGGTGGGTTTTATCCATGGAGTCATGAACACGGACAACAGCTCGATTTCCGGCGAGACGATTGATTACGGCCCGTGTGCATTCATGGATGCATATGATCCAAAGGCTGTTTTCAGTGCGATTGATCGCTCCGGGAGATATGCATTTTCGAACCAGCCGTACATTGCGCAGTGGAACCTTGCGAGGCTGGCGGAGGCGTTGCTGCCGCTGATTGACGCTGATCTTGAAAAGGCAGTGGAAGCTGCTCGCGAGGTGATTCAAAACATGCTTTCGCGTTTTGAGAGGCATTGGCTGGCCAACATGCGCGCGAAGATCGGCCTGAGCACGGAGCGTCCGGAGGATCGTGCGCTGGTTGGCGATTTGCTTGATATCATGCACCGTTGCGGAGCTGATTTCACGAAAACCTTCCGAAGTTTGTGTGATGCAAACCAGCGTTTTGAAGTGCCGCATTGCGCACACAACATTCCGGGGTTGCCTGCACAATATGAAGCTTGGGTGGTGCGCTGGAAACAGCGGCTTGCCGCTGAAACGACAACCGAGCTGGAGCAGTCGAATTTAATGCGGAAGTTCAATCCAGCGCGGATCCCGCGCAATCACCGGATCGAGGAAGCGATTCAGGCCGCAGTTTCTTCGGATGACTTTGGACCGTTTGAAAGGCTTGGCGCGGCAGTGCGCGAGCCGTATTCCGAAAGCGAAGCATACAGCGAGTATGAAAATGCTCCGACCGAGGAGCAGAGGGTGCGCAGGACTTTTTGCGGCACTTGAGGTGGGCTGGCCAAACCGGGCTGGAGGAAACGGCTGATTGCTGGGGCGTGATGTGCTGGGGCGTGATGCTTGTGGAGTTTCTTTGAACGTGGCGCTTCAAGCCTTTTGGCATACCTCCGCGGTATTCGGCTCAATGATGATCGCCTGGGTGGGTGCGTCCATGTTTGCAGCAGCGGCGGTGGTAGGGGATTTTAAAGCCAGATATTTTTCCACCAGTGCGATCGCTTCGCTACGGGCGAGCTTTGTGGATTGCTTTACAAGCTGAAGTCGCTCTTCGGAGGCTCTGTATTGAAGCCGGACTTTTCCTTTGGTGAGCAGCTGTACCCCCATCTGAAGCGTGTACACGCTGGAATGACCCATCCGCGCGTTACATTCATCAAGTTTTCGCGCCAGGCTGATAATTTCTTCAGCCATGTGTTGGCTATGGTTGGCTCCATCAAAAGCGCGGGTCTGCCTGATCTGTATGTTCGAGGCGGTATTCGGGTTCATGGAAATTTGAAAATGCGCAGAGCCGCTCGTCGTGCACCCGGGTGACCTGGGTTGTGCTTACATATCGAGGTGCATCCTGTGGGCGGTTGTATGTTCAGGAGATCCGTAACGGATATCTAGTGAGCGATATCTAACCTGCTGTGTTGCCGGTTGGAGCGGAGGCTGGGGCGGCCGCCGGATCCGGCCGCACTTTTGCAACGGGTCGATCCAGGCCGCACCAGTGTCAGGGCGGCTTGCGGTGCGTGTGGTGGCCTAATGTGGGGGCGGAGGTAATTGCGAATTGCGAACGGGGCGGTTCCCTGTTTTGTGATAGGTAGCAAACTTTGTTGCTATGCATTCTCTTAAACTGATCCTCCCAACACTTTTGATTGCACCGCTAACTTTTGGCTTGCAAGCCAAGCCCCCAAAGCAGCCAACCGGGGATGCGGCCCAGAAGGCGGCAAGTCCAAAGGACGCTCCCAAAGACGCCCCAGTGCCGTCGAAGATTCCAGCGGCCCCGCTTAAGATGAATGCCGCGCCTGAGAATGCGGCCCATGCACAAATGCCGGTGCCCGCCGACACCAGCGTAGTACGGCCGCAAAAAGTGGCCCCTCCCAAGCGCGGCGAGCGTATTGTGTTCGTTGGAAACGGTCTTGCGGAGCGCGACGTGTACTACAGTCGCCTCGAGACCGAACTGCATTTGCGCTACCCGGCGAGCGAGCTTTTTGTGCGCAACATGGGTCGCCCCGGTGACACCCCGGGGTTCAGGCCCCATCCGGCCCGAGTGTCGCAATGGGCCTTCCCGGGGGCGGAGAAATTTCAGCCGAAACTTGCGATGCACAACGGCAAAGGCTTTTTCCCGACGCCCGACGAATGGCTGGCGCATCTGAAGGCCGACACGGTGGTGGCTTTTTTTGGTTGGAACGAGTCTTTTGACGGGCCGGATTTGGTGGCGAATTTCGAGGCGGAGCTGGAGGCGTTTGTAAAACACACCCTTGGCAAGGCGTACAACGGGGTGGAAGCCCCGCGCTTGGTGCTGGTATCGCCGATTGCATTTGAGAATCTGAGCGCCAAGCGGGACCTGCCAAAGGGTGACAAGGAGAATGCGAATCTGGCGCTGTACGCGGGCGCGATGGAGCGAGTGGCGAAGGCTTACAGCCTCACGTATGTGGATTTTTTCAACGCCACCAAGGCTCTGTATGCGGATGCCAAGGTGCCATTCACCATTAATGGATTTGCGCCAACCGAGGCTGCCTATCAACAGCTCGGGACTATCCTTGCGGATGGCCTTTTTGGGAAAAGTCCGAGGACCTCAAAGGCGGACCCTACGACAGTGCATGCGGCGGTCAAACAGAAGGACTGGTTCTGGAACAATGATTACAATCTCGTCAACGGAGTGCATACGCACGGACAGCGATACAATCCGTACGGGCCGCAGAATTATCCCGACGAGGTCAAAAAGACCCGCGAGATGGCGGCGCTGCGCGCTGCGCTGATTCACGCCGTTGCTGCGGGGAAAACAAAATCGCTGGCGGTTGATGACTCGCGCACGCACGCGCTTCCCGAGGTGCCCACCAATTTCAAACCTGGAGGTGCCATGGGGACTGGCTCGTACCAGGACGGGAAGAAGGCGATGGGCGAAATGAAATTGCCGGATGGATTCAAAATCGAGCTGTTTGCTTCGGAATCGGAATTTCCGCTGCTCAAAAATCCAGTTCAAATGTCTTTCGACAACAAGGGCCGGCTCTGGGTGGCGGTGATGCCGACCTACCCCCATTACCGGCCGGGTGATGCGATGCCCAATGACAAGCTCGTGATTTACGAGGATACCGACCATGATGGAAAGGCGGACAAGGAGACGATTTTCGCCGAGGGCCTGCACCTGCCGATCGGTTTTGAGATTGCTCCGGAGGGCGTTTACCTGTCGCAGGAGCCCAACCTCTGTCTGTTGGTGGATGAAAACAAGGACGACAAGGCGGATCGCTTGGAGATCCTGATGCACGGCTTCGACACGCACGACACGCATCACGCGATATCCGCTTATAGCGCGGATCCGTCGGGTGCGTTTTATTTGCTGGAGGGACGGTTTTTGCACAGTCAGGTCGAGACCCCTTACGGTCCGCGTCGCTGCAACGACGGCGGGGTCTGGAGGTTTGATCCAAAATCGTTCCGGCTCGAGCGCTACAGCCAGGCCGACTATAACAACCCTTGGGGTATTTCTTTCGACGAATGGGAGCAGTGCTTTATTTCCGACGCCTCGAGCGGTCAGAATTACTGGGCGCTGCCCGTTTCGGCAAAAATGCCTTATGGAATCGAAAACGCGTTTGTGGGGACTTTCGTGCCCAAACGTTCTCGGCCAACCTCCGGTGCTGAGTGGATTTTTTCAAGACACTTCCCGAGCGACCGGCAAGGACAGTTCATGGTGTGCAACAGCATTGGCTTTCTGGGAATCAGCATGGCGACGGTGGGCGAGGACGGGGCGGGTTATGTTGGGAAGCGCGCGGGGGATCTATTGTCGTCGAATGACCCGAATTTTCGTCCCGTAGACTTGGAGTTTGCGCCGGATGGTTCGTTGTACGTTGTGGATTGGCACAACGCGTTGATCGGCCATATGCAGCACAACGCGCGCGACCCGAACCGCGACCACGACCATGGTCGCATTTATCGCATCACCTATCCGGGGTTGCCGCTGGTTTCGCCCCCGAAGATCGACGGCGCCTCGGTGGAGGAGTTGCTGGAAAACTTGAAACTCCCCGAGTACCGGGCGCGTTACCGGACGCGGCGGGAACTGCGTTCGCACACTGCCAAGGAGGTGCTGCCGGCGGTCAAAGCCTGGGTGGCGAAACTGGATCCGGCGGATCCAGCGTATGAGCACCATCTTTGTGAGGCGATGTGGGCGACGTGGGCGCAGAACCAGCCGGATGCTAACTTGATTAAAATGGT
>JBILLC010000249.1:0-4367 GCA_044376275.1 Chthoniobacteraceae bacterium
GCACTGGATGCGATGGCTGCCTTCGAAAAAGAGTTTCCGAAGTCGACCCAACTGCAGACTGCGATCTTCATCCAGGGTACCCAACTTTTGGTCAAAGAGGAATTCACAGCGGCAATCAGTGTTTTCGCAAAGCTGCTAAAGATCGCCCCAGGCGGGCCACATGCGGAGGCTGCGCAGTTTTTCACTGCGAACGCGTTTTTCTCCCTTGGCAAATACCAGGACGCCCTGGAGGCCTATGCCGGCTACGCCAAAAAGCATGCAAAGGGTGAGAATTTGGAGGAGGTGATTTATCGCATCGCCTTGTGCCACTTTTTTTCGGGCGACTACGCAAAGGCGCATCCGTCGCTCGAGGCATACTTGGATAAATACAGCGACGGTTTGTTTTCGGCGGATGTCGCATACCGCGTTGCCTCATGTTACCAGGCTGCAAAACGCCACGACGACGTCATTCAAAAATGCGACGCGTGGATAGCTAAGAATTCCAACAATTCCTTACTTGGTGATGTTTTTGCGCTCAAAGCAGATGCACTGGTTGCGAAGAATCGTCGCGAGGAGGCCGTCTTGGCTTATCGAAAGGCAGTTGAAAACACCTCGAATGATGAAGTCGTCAGCTACGCTTTGTTTGAGGCAAACAAGCAACTTCAGAGGCTCGGAAAGTGGACTGACAGCGCCGCAATGTTTCGAGAGTTTCTCGCAGCTCGTCCGGATCATCCGGCCGCCGTTTCTGCAATGTACTGGTTGGCAAAAGCGATGGTGAAGGAGGGGAAACTTCCAGAGGCCAAGGAATACCTTTCGGAGCAAATCGCAAAGTTCATTGGCGATCGTGGACGGGATGCGGTTGAGCAGTTGATTACTTTAATGGCGCAGTTTTGTTCAAAGCGTCCAGAGGTGGACAAAGTGGATGCTTCTTCCGCGTCATCTGACGCGACGGATGAGCTTAAGAAGTATCTGGATCCGAATCGGTTTCGAGATAGTGCGATTTCGTCGGCGCGCATCATGTTCGCGGAGGCTGAGCTGATGCGGCTGCTTCGCAAGCCCGAACAAGCAATCTCAAAAATCGACGCAATTTGTGGTCAGTTTAATCCGGATGAATTGGGTGCGGCGTTGCTGGCCCAGTGCGGCGACCGTTTATTGGAGCGAGGTATGCTGAAGGACGCGGATAAGTTTTACCGTGCCCTTGCATCAGCGTTCCCAAAGTCAGAGCTGCTTGACTACTCTTTCAATGGATTGGGACAAATTGCTCTGTTGGAGGGGAAAGCCGCCGAGGCGATAAGTTTTTTTGAGATGGCCGTTGATAAGGCAGGGGCGACATCCAAGCTGAGAGAAGTTACTCATGGGAAAGCCAAAGCACTTCTATCGCTCGGAAAATTAGACGAGGCAAAGACCGTTTTTGAGCAAGTTGCCTCGACGAGGGAGTGGCGGGGAGAGTGCACAGCCGAGGCAGTCTTTTACTTGGGAGAGGTTGCTTTTGCCAAAGGAGACATCAGTGCGGCTGTGCAGTATTTTCAACGTGTATTCGTGGCTTACCAGCGCTACTCGAAAGTGGTAGCAAAAGCGTATCTTCGCGCGGCAGACTGTTTTGAAAAGCTAGGTGAGCCTGAGAAAGGGCTGGCTCACTTGCGTGAGATGATTTCAAAAGAAAAACTTGCGGCATTGCCTGAAACAGAGTCTGCGAAAAAGCGAATCGAGACGGAGGTAAAAAGATGAACGGCTGTTTTGGAGTTTTGCTGTCGGCGAGCCTCTTGAGCTTGCCGCTTGCCGCGCAGGAGATCGTGATGAAGGATGGGGCTATCCACAAGGCAACTGCGATGCGTCGCGAAGGGCAGTTTATTTTTTACAAGACTCTAAGCCCAAACACGAGCGTCAACGAGGGTGTTGTTGGTGTTGCGCAAATTCAAAGCATTGTGTTTCCCGAAATCGAAGGTTTTGGGGAGGCGCGGATCGCTGCAGCGCGGGGTCATGCGTTGAAAGTGTTGAGGATCACTGAGCCGCTAGTTCCATCGTTGAGGGCGAATGCGGATTTACCCGGGAGCCAGTGGGCGGACGTGATGCGCCTTCATGTTCCCGCTTTGGTCGTTGGGGGCAGTTTAGAAGCGGTTTCAGTGCTCCAGAAGCATTGGATTTCCACCGGTGACGTGGATCTTGATAATGCTGCGAAGGTCCTGTTCCTCAATAAATTTGAGCGCGACAAGGTGGGGCTAGCGTGGGCAGCGTTGGCTAAGCCAGGAGCTTCTTCTCTTGGCGCGGCGATCGCGTGGCTAGGTATCGGGGAAGAGGCCCTTCAGGAGAAGCGCTGGGGGGTGGCGATTCGATCTTTCCTCTCGGTGGAATTGTTCGTGCCGGGTCAGCGGGTGCTTCATCCGTGCGCCCTGCTGGGTGCGATCAAAGGAATGCTTGGTGTTGGGGACGAAGTTCAGGCGAGGAGGTTGTTCGCGGAGTTGAAATCCGAATATCCCGAGACAACAGAATACGGGGCGGCGGTGGAGCTGCTGCCCTAGGATTGTGCGGCGTGGTCATTCATGACTGCGGGATGACTCTGTGAGGAATTTTCGTGCGTGCATCGGTGCGGAGAGTTAGTTTGCACTCTGAACATTCAGCACCCTCTTCATCCCCCTATGAGATCTACGCGTTGTTTCAGCGTTGGAGTTGGCTTGAGCGTAGTTTGGCTCGGTCTTGGAACATGGATGCATGCTTTAGAGATTCCGAAGCATGGGGTGGATAGTGCAATTCAGCCCGGGGTGCCGCAGGGAGTGGTCACAAAGGGTACATTTACAAAGTCCCAAATTTTTGCGGGTACAACCCGAGATTATTGGGTCTATGTCCCGCGGCAGTATGAGGCGAATAGTCCTGCGCACCTCATGGTGTTTCAGGATGGCGGCGGCTACGTGAAGCCTGATGGAGCCGCTCGCGTGCCTGTGGTTCTCGATAATCTTATTGCCAAGGGAGATTTGCCGGTGACGGTCGGGGTATTTGTGAATCCCGGCATTTTTCCGCCCGCGCGCGATGGCGGCACTCCTCGTAGCAATCGATCTTTTGAATACGACTCAGTTGGAGATCGGTATGCCCGGTTTTTGATCGAAGAATTATTGCCGGAAGTCTTGAGGGGTTTGAACGTGAGTAAAGACCCAGCGGACCGTGGCATCGGGGGCTCATCTTCTGGTGGTATTTGTGCATTCACGGTTGCTTGGGAGAGGCCTGATCAGTTTGGAAAAGTTCTCTCAAGCATAGGCAGTTTCACAAATATTCGCGGCGGATTTGCGTACCCGGCCCTAGTGCGCAAATCAAAGGCCGCGCCAAAGTCCTTACGCGTTTGGTTGCAGGAGGGGGAGGAGGATGTGAATAACTTATTTGGTCACTGGCCGCTCTCGAACCAGGATCTTGCTGCTGCACTCAAGTTTGCTAATTACGAACACACGTTGGTAATGACCGGTGGCGGGCATAGCGGGCAGGCGGCCGGAGCGCTGATGCCAGAGGCTCTCAAGTACCTGTGGCCAAATAAATAATCTTGAACAGTTGCGGTTCTGAGTCACACGCCTCTACGGCCTGCCCCGATCGATAATTTCATCTTGCGAATCGATTCTATGAGAAAACCACTTTGTGTTTTGCTGACTTGGCTGGGTTGCGTTTCCGCGTTGCATGCGCAGTCTAGCCCGATTGCTTGGGCGCCCCATCCCGATGCGGTTGAACAACCCGGAATCCCTCATGGCAAGTTAGAGGTAATGGAGCCTTTCGAATCTAAAATTTTTCCAGGAACGGCTCGGGATTGGTCGATGTACATCCCTGCGCAGGTGAAGTCTGGAACCGGCGCTGCTGTGATGGTTTTTCAGGATGGGCATGATTATGCTAATGTGAAAGGCCGCTGGAGAGTACCCGTCGTTTTCGACAATCTTATCGCACGAGGAGAAATGCCTCCAACGGTGGCGGTTTTTATTAATCCAGGGCATGACGTTTCTGCCCAAAAACCTCAGACGCCCTGGAAGAGTTCTAATCGAAGCCTCGAGTATGATAGTCTGGGTGACCGTTACGTCCGGTTTTTGCTTGAGGAGATATTTCCTGAGGTAAACAAAAAATGTCTGATTTCTGGCGACCCTGAAATGCGTGCCATTTGCGGTGCCAGCTCTGGCGGGATTTGTGCGTTTACCGCGGCGTGGGAGCGGCCGGATTCTTTTCGGAAGGTGCTTTCAACGATCGGTAGTTTTGTGAATTTACGGGGTGGAAACGCTTACCCATCACTTATTCGCAAGACTGAGCCAAAGCCGCTGCGGGTCTATCTGGCCGATTCAAGCGGAGACTTGGACAATGCGTTTGGAAATTGGCCGCTGGCCAACAAGCAAATGGCGGCAGCGCTTAAGTACATGGGATACGAT
>JBILLC010000250.1:0-4359 GCA_044376275.1 Chthoniobacteraceae bacterium
CGGAACCCGCGACGACGTTGTTGCGATCACTGCTAAATCCACAGGCTTGTTTGTCTCAATGCTTGCGAGATTTGGATACGCCGTTTGTCCGCAAACGGCGGTCTTCTTGGCGTTGATGAAAAATAGCGAGCCCTTGAACGTGCTGAGATTCTTGGCGAGCGCTTGCCCGACGCTTCCCTCGCGATCTGTTGCGCCAATCAATGCGATGGAACTTGGAGAAAAGAGGGCGTCGAGATCATGGTGTTGGGACCCGGTTGCGCTGCTGTTTTCAAGTGGGTTCGCGCTGTGATCCCCGCTCGATTCGGTCGCCATCATGCCAGGCATGTTCGGCAGATCGACATTCCCTACGCAAGCTCCTCCGCGGGGTATGTCCAGATCTCGCTGAGTGTCGGGTGATAGTGCGGGATCCGCGCAAGATCGCCCGCCGTGGCCCGAAAGTGCATCGCTACTACGATTTCATGAATCAATTCTGCCGCATGCGGCCCGACCACTGTGGCACCAAGAATCTCGCGGGATGCGCCGCAAACCACAAGCTTCACAAAACCGTCGAGACAGCCTTCCACCATCGACTTCCCGTGGTCGTTGAAAGGATAAGTTGCGGACAACGTTTTGCGCCCTGAATCAAGCAGCTCGCGTTCGCTCAGCCCCACCGATGCGAATCCCGGTTCGCTGAAGATCGCGAGCATTTTGAGCCGATAATCGATTTCCTCCAGACGCTCCGCCGGCGTCTTCGCCAAACGCAGAACATTTCGCGCGGCGATTTCCCCCTGTGTCACCGCAAGGTGGACCACCTGCAGGGGACTGCACACATCGCCCGCAGCGAAAATGTGTGGCTGTGAGGTTTGCTGCGTCGGCGAAGTTCGGACGACTCTTCCGTTCATTTCGACTTGAACCGCATCAAGCTCGAGTTGCTCTGTTGCTGGCACGCGTCCCAGCGCATGCAGGACTTCCTCGGCGACGATTACTTCCGCACCTCCGCCCGCATCGAACTCGATGCATTTGGATCCATCGGCGGATTTGCTCGCGCCCAGGAGCCGGACGTTCGTGCGGATGTTGATGCCGTTTTTGACGAGGCCCTCGGACAGCGCGTAAGACGCGTCCGGGTCTGCGTCCTTTAGAATCCGCGAAGACCGTTGAAGCAGCGTCACCCGCACTCCTGCACCTGAGTAAAAACTAGCGGCCTCCAGAGCGATCGCGCCGCCCCCGAGAATCACGATGGATTTAGGAATATGCTCTCGCGAAAGAAACGCGTCGCTATCGAGCGGTTCGATTTCCCTCAAGCCCGGCACCGCCGGTACGAACTGGGTCGAGCCGGTCGCGATCAGCACAAAGCGCGCGCTGATTTTTGATAGCCCGCCGTCTTCGGAGCGGATTTCGATGGTGTGCGCATCGAGGAAACGCGCTGCACCCCGTATGAACGTGAATTTACCTGATTCGAGTTGCCCACGCCGGTATCCGGCAAAGTCCGCGACCAACAAGCGCTTTCGTCTTTGCATGGCAGCGCCGTCGATTCCGTTGAACTGCGCGTGCACGCCGAATGCAGCGGCATGCCGTACCGCAGCCGCTCTTGCCGATGTTGCCAAGAGCGCCTTGCTTGGCATGCAGCCGCGCAGAATGCAGAGCCCGCCAACTTCTGCGCCGCCCTCGATGACAGCGGTGGAAAGACCTCCGCGGGCGCACGTCGAAGCCGCGGCATAACCCGCGCTTCCACCGCCAATCACGACGAAATCAAAATTCTGCATGAGCGAGACCAGCGTGTTTGTGGCAGAAGCCGTGTTGAGAACGGCCGCTCGGATCGCATTCGCTACTGGATCTGCGCGGCAAGGAATGCATGCAGGTCGGCGATGCGAATCCGCTCCTGGGTCATGGTATCCCGGTGCCGGAGTGTGACGGTGTCGAGTTTTTCGGGTCCGTTTTCGCCGATTGTATCGAAGTCAACCGTGATGCAATAAGGCGTTCCTGCCTCATCCTGCCGTCGGTAACGCCGTCCGATGGCGCCTCCATCATCATAGAACACGTTCATGTGAGGCCGCAAAGCATCGCGGATCTCGAGTGCTTTTTTCACGAGCTCAGGTTTGTTTTTGAGCAAAGGAAATATGCCGACTTTGATCGGGGCCACGCGCGGATGAAAACGCAGAACGGTGCGCACTTCCTTCTGGCCTTTATCGTCAGTGACTTCCTCTTCCTCGAAAGCCTCGCAGATAAGCGCGAGGATAAGCCGATCCACGCCCGCCGAGGGCTCGATCACATGGGGCACGTATTTAGTGTTCGCCTCCTGATCGAAAACCTCCATGGATTTGCCCGAGTGTTCCTGGTGTTGGGTGAGGTCAAAGTTTCCGCGTGCGGCAATTCCCTCGAGTTCCTGGGTGCCAAATGGAAACTTGTAAAGAATATCAACGGTGGCCCGTGCGTAGTGCGCGAGTTCGTCCGGCTTTTGCCAGTACTCTTCGAGAGACGAGCGTTTGAGGCCGATGGATGCGTACCAATTGAAGCGCTCCTCAACCCAGTATTTGTGCCAGAGTTCCCAGCCCCAGTTGGGTTGAGGCTCAGAGAGGCTGATGTCAGCCGAGAGTTGTGCGACGGATCCTGTCTGGTTTTGCACCACTTCGTCCGGCTTGATGAAAAACTCGAGCTCCATTTGTTCGAATTCGCGGGATCGAAAAGTGAAATTGCGCGGAGTCACCTCGTTGCGAAACGCTTTTCCGATCTGGCAGATTCCGAACGGGATTTTTACGCGGCTAGTTTCGAGCACGTTTTTGAATTGTACGAAGATCGCCTGAGCAGTTTCAGGCCGCAGGTAGGCGATGTCGTCTTCTGTGGCAGCCGGGCCCACATAAGTCTTGAACATCAAATTGAAGGGGCGGGGTTCTGTGAGTTCTCCGCCGCAGTGAGGGCAGGGGGTCGACAGTTGACCGTCGGCCGCGGCGGTGCATGTGAGCCGGAACAACGTCTGCAAGGATGCGACAGCTTCCTCGGAACGCGCTGAGATGCGTGCAAGCACCGCATCGGGATCCTTGACGAGGGCGAGGTTTGGGGCGACGCGGGCGCCCTTGCCCTTGGCCCATTTCGCGAGAGCCTCCCGGTCGATTCCAGCCTCGGAGTGTGTCGCGCGGATGGCATCCGCCCACGGGGTGGTTTCGAGCATTTCCCAGACTTGGTCGGAACGCACCAGCTTTTTGCAGGCACGGCAGGTCGACATCGGATCGCTGAATGTGTCCACATGACCCGAGGCCTGCCATATTTTTGGGTGCATGATGATGGTGGCTTCGAGTCCGACGATGTCATCCCGGAGGCGGGTCATGCTCTTCCACCATAAATCCTTCACGTTGCGTTTGAGTTCAGCCCCCAGCGGTCCGTAATCCCAGAAGCCATTGAGGCCGCCGTAAATTTCGCTGGATTGGAAAATGAACCCGCGGCGCTTGCACAGGCTGACGATTTTTTCCATGCGGGTGACTGAAGAGGGTATGGACATAGGGCTTTGTTAGGGCGTGGGTTGGTGAACGTAGGTTGGCGGCTTGGCGGGTAAAAGCCTTTTTCAGACTCGCGTTCCGCCCGCCGAACACCGCAGGGAGGTTTTAAAGACAAATCGGCCTTGCAACCTCGCGCGCCCGAGTCTGCCTTCCGACAGGCTCGAAGCGAAGCGCCAACCCTGACTTATAGCATTTTTGAGAGGACGACTCGTGCCTTGGCGGTACTGAGCTTATGTCAGATTCGCAGCCAGCGGCAGCTCAGAGGGCTGGTTCTGCAAGCCGCGCACTTGAGGAGCAGCGGCTTTTTGCAACACCAACAGGCTGTGATTCACGTGGGGACGGCAGGAGAGATTGGCGGTCCGAGCACAGTTCCTTTGCCAGCCATGTCGTTCTTGCTTTGTGTGCTCCGCGCTCTCGAGTGATCTGCATTCTCCATCTCACGCGCATCAACCGTTTCGTGCGGCGCTGGGAAATATCGGCTTTTCGGTGAGCCGTTAAAAAGTACCACGCGCATTCATAAAGCGACTGCAATGGAAACCAGCAGTTTTCTCCGTGTCCAATGGAGCGTGAAATCCTCGCAAGAAAGAATTGATCCAGATTTGTACGAGATCCGGAGTGTTGGGAGGTGTGAAAAATCCTTTTCGTTTGCGACGAACATGCTTCGGGGCAGGTACTCTGAGACCTAAGACCATGCATCTTGAACACGCGTTTTTTGGGACTACTTCTGCGGGTTTCGCAATTTCCAATCGGGGTTTGGTAACGCCTCCCAAATCTGGAGATTCTTGAAACTTGCATCCGTTCCGACTCCAAGCATCACGCTGCACTTTGGAGCAGCAATGAGTGGAGCTTTCACCGTGACCATCCTGCCAGCCACACTGCCCACGGCTTC
>JBILLC010000251.1:0-4335 GCA_044376275.1 Chthoniobacteraceae bacterium
GACCCACCCACCGATTCGTCCACGTAAATCACGAAGGACTTCTCATCATTCCCAAGAAAAATCGCCCGCCCCTGATTAAAGGGCCAAACCGAGCGCACCTCCACTGGAACCACTGACTTATTCATACGCTCAATTTACTGCATCATCCGAGGTTCTCAAGTCCTTCAATCCCTTCCTACGCCCCCGCCTCCGACGCCGCTGCCCGCTGTTCGGTCGCGTGCCAAAGCGCCCTCTGCAGGTGATTGAGCCGTTCGGAATCCGTCACCTTCTTGCCAAGCTCGTCGGTGATGTAAAAACTGTCGAACGCCGCGCCCTTTTCCGTGTTCACACGCGAAAGCGTGATTTCAAGCCCCTCGTCGCCGAACGCCTTTAACAGCGAGTATAACAATCCCAAGCGGTCGGGGGTTTGCACGTCCACCAGTGTGTACTTCGGGTGCGCGCTGTTTTCCACAGCGATCCGCGTCGGAAAGTCCATCGACTCGCTCAAAACAAACCCGCGCTTGCCGATTGACCGCGAGAGTTTCCCCGAAAAATCGTACTCCTCCTCCTGCAGCGCATTGCGAAGAATCTTCTCCGCGGACTGCATCGCATCGGGATCCGTGACAGCCTCGAATTCACGGGTACAGATGCGGAAAATATCCAGGACCAAGCTGTCCATTCTGGTGAAGGCATCCGCGCTAAGAATATTAAAGCCGGCCGCGGACAAGGAACCCGCAATCCGAGCCAGCAGCGCGTGTCTGTCCCAGCCGCACACCCACAACTCGGTGTGCCCTCGGTGAGGGTTGGGGATCCATTCCATCACCGGCATATCAGGCGCCGCGGGCGAAACGGAGAGCTGCTTAAAAAACCTCCTGAACATCCGGATGTGCTGCACGACAACGTCCGCTGAGTAAGCCAGAAAATACCGCTCCGGCATTCCAGAGAAATGCACTTCGACCTCGTCCTTGTATCCCTCGTTGAGTTGCGAAAGGACCGCCGTCCGCAGTTCCTCCTGCTCGATGCGGCGCTGACGGAAAAACTCCACGTCATCGGCGAGGTAAAGTTTTGTGGAGCGATACAGCTGCCACACGAGTGACTCTTTCCAATCAGACCAAGTCGCTTCGTCGCCGACTCCCATGCCGTCGGCGAGTGTGAGCAGCATGAGTGCGTCGAGGTTGCGCTGGTTGTGAACGAGCCCTGCGAATTCTTCGATGGTGGCGGGATCCTCGAGATTGCGGCGTTGGGCGGTGCTTGAGAGCGTCGAGTGATGGTCCACCAGCAGGATCAACGTCTTGCGTTGCGAGGAAGTCAGCTGCAACCGCGCAGCCACGCGCTGCGCCGCAATGGCGCTTGCCTCCGCGTGGTTGCGGACATTCGCGGCCTTGCCCGTGTCGTGAAGCAGAAGCGCGAGATACAACACCGCGGGATCCTCCAGCTCGCGGAATAGTTTTTTGTACTCCTGCAGTTTGGGCTCCTCGGTATCCACGAGTGCGTCGAGCTTTTCGATGCAAACCAGCGTGTGTTCATCGGCCGTGTACCGGTGGAAGAACTCGTGCTGCACGAGGCAGGTGAGCTCACCGAATTCGGGCAAATAACGCCCGAGAAAATCCACCTGATGCATTGAACGCAGCACCGCACCCGCCTCGCCCTTGTGGGAGAGGATCGCGAGAAAACTCTCACGATTCGCCTTGGCGTATTGGAAAGTTCTGTCCACCAAATGCAACCTTCGCCGCACCAGCTGCTGCAGCTCGGGGCTGAGGCGTTCATCGCGTTTCTGAGCGTAGTGAAAAAGCCGCATCAAGCGGGCGGGATCCTGGGCGAAAATCCCTCGGTTCTCCGGGAAAATTCTTCCATCCAGGCTGTAGAAGCCGTCGAAGAATTCCTTCTTTGGCGGCTTGCTGAGCCTCAAGAGCTTGAGCAGCTGGGTGCGTTTTTTGACGGGAGGCGTGATGACACACAGCCGCTCGCTTAGCAGCTCGGTCATGTTATAAATCACCCGGGCGTGCTGATAGTAGTCACGCATGAGCGCCTCGGTGCGGCGGAGAATGCTCTTTTGGGTGTAGCCCAGGTGGTTGGCGAGCTTTAGCTGCTGACTGATCACGATGACGTCTGCCGCCCGTTGATTGAAGTAATGCAACTCGTTGCGCACGTGCAACAGGAAGTCGTAGGCCCGGTCGAGCTGCCGGCGCTCGGTCTCGTTGAGCAACTTTCGCTCGACCAGTTCCCCCGTCGAGCGAACCCCCTCCTTGAAAAAGCTGATCCACATCAAGTTCTGATAATCCCGGAGCCCGCCGCAGCCGTTTTTGATGTTCGGCTCCTGCATGTACACGGTGCGGCCATGCTTGGCGTGGCGTTCAGTCTGGTCCGCCACACGCTGCCGGATGTACTCGTCCTCGTGGCCGGCGACGCATTCCTTCAAAAAACGCTTTTGAAAGCGGCCGAAAAGTTCTTCATCCCCGGCTACGAGGCGGGCCTCGAGTAGCGAGGTTTTTGAAAGCATATCCACATTGGCCTGCTCGATGGCTTCGCTCACCGACCGGGTGCTGTGGCCAACCTTGAACCCAACGTCCCAAAGCATGTAGAGGATTTTTTCGACCATCACCCCGAGGGCTGCAGCCGCTTCCTTGCTGGACCCGTTTTCGTGCAAGAACATGAGGTCCACATCACTGTGGGGGCTCAGTTCACCCCGCCCGTACCCGCCGATGGCCACCAGCGCGAGGCGCAGCTTGCCCGTTCGAGGCATGTCGCCGAGGCGTCCGGTGGAAGCCAAAAGCTGCCTCAACACAATATCAACCACGGTAGCCTTTTGCGAACAGATTTCGCGACCACCGCCGCCGCTCCCGTGCCGGAGCCGGATCCGGTGGTTTTCGAGCTTGATGAACTTCTGATAAAGCTTAAGCAACTCCTCGGCGCACAGTTCGCCCTTGGAGAAGAGCTCCTGCTCCGCGTGGGCAAGCACCTTTTCGCGGTGCCGCATTGCGGTGTGAGAGGTGGTGGGATTTGCCAAGACGCTCAAGTGCCGGTGTGGTTATCACGCAAGGATGGCATGAAGAGGGGCGTCTGGCTGCAAAAAGTTCACATTCGCTGGCATTCAATTTGCTCAACCCGTCATAACGGCAAGCCACCACTCCCCATGAACCTTGTAACATCACGCCGCACCGATGCCCTGCCCCTCCTTCTGGTGGATGACGACCGCAAGCTTTGCGAGCTGATGAGCATGAGCCTTGCCGATTCCGGATTCGCCGTCACCAGCGCTCATTCCGGGGCCGAGGCCCTCGCACAACTCTCCCAGAAAAGCTGGCATGCCGTGCTACTGGATCTGATGCTCCCGGAGATGGACGGGTTCGAGCTGCTGCGCAGAATCCGTGCAACGAGTCACGTGCCCGTGCTGATGTTGACGGCACGCGGCGAGGACCATAACTGCATCGAGGGACTCAATCTCGGGGCGGACGATTACCTTCAAAAAAACCTCTCTCCCAATCAGATCGTCGCCCGCATCAAGGCAGTGGCCCGGCGCGCAAACCGAGCCCAGCCTGCAAATATCGATATAATCGAGGTGGGACCGCTGCGGATCCACCCCAACGCGAGATCCGTGACCTTCCAAGGACGACACATTTTCCTGACCTCCATCGAGTTTCTGGTGCTCACAAGTCTTGCGGCCGCCAAAGGACGAGTTAAGAACCGGCAGGAACTGCTGCAGGAAATTTGTGGCCGCGAATACCAGGACTTTGACCGTTCGATTGACGTCCACATTTCCTCACTGCGCCGCAAGCTCAAGGACGATCCGCGCAACCCGAGATTCATCAAAACTATCCGCGCTGTGGGATATTCGCTCCTGGACCAGAATGAGTGACAAGGATCCCTTCCGTTCTCTTGTTCCATCCGCCGGAAGGCTCGAGAACGTACCGCTTGGGCTGCAGATTTTGGTATGGTTTTTCCTGAACCTCCTTTTGGTATGCCTGATCGGAAGTGCAGTGTTTCTCTCAAAGTTCGGGTCTGGGCTGGACATGCTTGTTGACGGAAAGGCCGGCGAACGGGTGGATGGCTTTCGGGTCAAAATCTTTCGTGCATTGAATGGCCGGCCGATTAGTACCTGGGAGGAAACCCTCCGCCTTTTCGCGGCAAAATATAGGATTGAAGTCGCCGTCTTCTCACCCGAAGGCGAATGGCTTGCCGGCGAAATCAAGGCCCCGCCTGCATTGATCGCCGAAGAGATGCTGAAGTTGCCTGTCCAGTGGACGGTGGCTCCCACTTCGGAAAACCTCCAGCAAGACAAGGTGCGAGGTTCGTGGACCAGTCCCAATCTTAGCGTGATCCAGTTTTTTTCGAGCCAGCCGGGGGGGCATTTGTTTTCAG
>JBILLC010000252.1:0-4308 GCA_044376275.1 Chthoniobacteraceae bacterium
TCAGCGGGACCTCGAATATCGCTCACCGCATTTGGTGAAGGAAGCGTACCTACTTCACTGCGGTCCCGATCATGACCGCCCCTGCTGGGATCAGAGCAGTGTGCTTTGGGCTGTCTATCCAGAGCGGGGTTACTTTGGACTTTCACGACCGGGACGCGTGCGTGTCCTCGAGGACGGCTTCACCCAGTTCATGCCAGCCCAGCCCGGCAAAGGCAGCCAGCGTGACCGCTTCTTGACTCTTAACGAGCCACAAAGAAGCCGGGCAATGGAGGCCATTATACATCTCACCATTCAACCTCCTGTAAAATGATACATCTGCTCTTAGGCATCCTACTCTCGGGTGTCACTTACGCCGCTCCAGTCAAGCTCATCCTGGATACTGATATGGGCAACGACGTCGACGATGTGATGGCGTTATGCATGGTTCATTCGCTCCAAAAACGCCAAGCGTGCGAGCTTCTGGCAGTGACTCTCACAAAGGATCATCCGAAGGCGGCTGCATTCGTCGACGCGGTAAACACGTTCTACGGCTTTCCAGAGATCCCGATCGGGGTGGTGCGCGAGGGCCCAGCAAAGGAGGCTGGCAAATACAACGCTTTGGCGGATGAGACGAATCCAGATGGGACATTACGGTATCCGCACAAACTGTTGAGCGGTACAGACGCCCCCGAGGCCGTCGCTCTCTTAAAGCAGACCCTCGCACGCCAACCAGACGACAGCGTGGTGATTGTGCAGGTGGGTTTTTTTACCAACCTATCCAGGCTCCTCGACGATCCAGATGGAAAACTTCTGACGTCCAAGAAAGTGAAGATGCTTTGTATCATGGCCGGCGCTTTTCAGACGGTGAACTTCGACACGCGGCATCTCGAATACAACGTGAAACTCGATGTTCCGGCTGCGCAAAAGCTCGCAAAAGAATGGCCCACCCCGGTGATTTGGAGCGGATACGAGATCGGTGTTGCCGCTCCCTTTCCACATCAAGCCATTGAAGAGGACTTGAACTATACCCCGCATCATCCATTAAAAGAGGCGTACCTTTTGTATAGTCCGCCGCCGCACAACCGACCGACTTGGGACCCGGCTGCCGTCCTTTTTGCAGTGTATCCAGACCGTGGATATTTTGATCTCTCGCCCGCGGGTAATGTGATTGTGGAAAACGATTCCGCCACGCTGTTTCGACCGTCAAAAAAAGGCGTCGAAGGAAAACACCGTTTCATGGTCATGAACCCGGCGCAGGCTTCGAGGGTTCAGGAAGCCATCGTCCAGCTCTGCGTTGAACCTCCAAGGACGCTGCATCAATGAATCCACTCCGACCAAGGCTTGCAGTCGTCGGATCACTAAATATCGACTTCACTTTTCGTGTCTCAAGGATTCCAAGACTAGGCGAGACTTTGACCGCACGGAGCATGGATGTGCGCTTTGGTGGGAAAGGCGCCAATCAGGCGATTGCGGCGGCGCGGGCTGGAGCTGAGGTTTCAATGATCGGTTGCGTTGGCCGAGATGAGCACGGCACCAATTACCGGACTCATTTGGAAAAGGAAGGGATTCGGACCGATGCATTGGTTGAGAGCGAATCACCGACGGGATCCGCATTCATCGCAGTTGACGATCGCGGTGATAATTTAATCATCGTGAATTCCGGCGCGAACGCTTTCTTGAGCATCGAAGACTTGGACAAATGCGGGCCACTATTCCAGAACATTGATGCGGTTCTCTTGCAACTTGAATGCCCGCTGCCTGTTGTAGCCCACGCTGCGAGGCTTGCAAGGGAGGCTGGAGCTTTAGTGGTGGTCAACCCCTCGCCATTCACCACTGGAGTGGTGGCAGCTTTGAAAGGATCTGATTTCTGGATTTTAAATGAGTCAGAGTTCAATCTTTTGAATGAGTCAACTGATTCCAGTGCCGATTGCGACTGGATTGCTGTTCTAAACAGGCTTGGGTGTACTGCGCTGGTGGTTACCCACGGCGCGGGTGCGACAGATTTGATCACGGAGAACGAGCGGATTTCGATAATCCCGCCAAGGGTGAGTCCTGTGGACACAGTTGGAGCCGGCGATACTTTTGCAGGCGCGTTTGCAGTGGCCCTCAGCCAATCCACTCCACTCGCGGAATGCGTGCGGTTTGCGAATGCCGCAGGCGCACTTGCAACCCTCAAACCGGGCGCGCAGACCTCAATCCCAGATCGGCAACTCATCCAGGAAATGCTGAAAGATCACCTAAAGAGGTGAGCCTAGTCTTCACTGTGCTCCGATGCACGGTTGATTGCATCCCTGATTCTTTCCATCTCAGGAGCCGAAGTCCATTTAGCAGCGAATTCGACGAGCTTTCTTAAAGCGCAAATATCCTCCCGATACTGCATGCATCGCCTCTGGTAAGTGCTGCGGTTTTTCCTGCAAACCAGTGTCTTTGGAGACCCCCGCCTGAGTCGTACACAAGGAATTTGTAGAGTTCGGCTGAAAACTGCTCAAGATCGCAGCCTGGTCCCTCGGCAACATTCTCCAACAGAGACCTGAAACATCCGTCCCAAGACTTGCCGCTGATCCGCACTTTATCGGCAGCGATCTGCCAGACTTTGCGTACTGACTCGTCCAGAATGGTATCAGGACCGCGTCCATAAGGTGCCCGACTCGCATGCTCAAGAATGGACTTCACCTGTGCCTCTCGGATTGGAAAAGACAACACACCCACCTCATCAATCTCAACCTTTGGGAGGGGAATCTCCATCGCGCCATTCACAAAAAACTGTCCTGGGCGATTGATGGCAACCAAGGCTTCAAGCGGCTTTAAAGCCTGATTATATTCAACGCGAACGGAGTGATCTGGCATAAACTTCGGGATGCGACGTCAACCTTCTATCAATCTATAGCCGATGAAAGTGCTTTTACATGGCATTTCATCGTCGGTAACGCCAGGCGGTAGCAGGATATCATTTTCGCATGATGTGCTCTCATCTGAACTCAATATTTGAAGCTGTTATTCTCTTTACAAAATTGTAGAGCGGCAGAGACAGCATCCCGCCACAAGCCACGCGCGCTTATATCGCCCCCGAATCGCAACCAATACATCGTCGCGGCTCTTTTTTGCTACCTGTCATCCCTCTGTTGAGTGACACTTCCGGACAACCCTCGACTTCCCGGCAAAGGTCAAACCACCCAACATGATGCGTCGCGCTCTCGGATTTTTGATAATACTATGCTGCTTGCTTCGAGCTGAAGCGGCCTCAGATCCGAGACCAAATGTTCTGGTGATTCTCACAGACGACCAGCGCTGGGACGCTCTCGGTGTGGTGCAACGTGAAATGGGTGACCGCGCTCTTTTTCCCTGGTTTAAAACGCCGAATCTCGACCGACTCGCAGCTGAGGGAGCGCGTTTCCAAAATGCGTTTGTGACCACCTCACTCTGTTCTCCAAGCCGTGCCTCGCTCTTGAGCGGGGTTTATGCGCGACGGCACCGCGTGCTGAATAATTTCACCGAGCATCCCAGTGCGCTTCCAAACTACCCAAGCGCGCTAAAGGAGTCGGGATACGAGACGGCGTACATTGGTAAATGGCACATGGGCGAGGACAATGATGAGAGGCGCCCCGGGTTTGATTCGTGGATGAGCCACCGCGGGCAGGGCAACTACATCGACAACGAATTCAATATCGACGGCACCCGAAAAAAGCTCCCGGGCTACTACACGCGGGTGGTGACGGACCTCGCCGTCGATTGGATGCGACGAAAGCACGATAAACCTTGGCTTCTCATTGTAGGACACAAGGCGCCCCACGGAGGGCCGATTGTGCCGGAGCCCGGCCTTGAGGAAACGCTGAACAGTTTCCCTGTGAAAAAGCCTGCGAATTTCGAGAACTACAAAGTCACTGATGGAAAACCCGAGTGGCTTCAAAAGAGCTTTCCAACATGGCACGGGGCTGGTGGTCCGCTTTACGGGCAGATCACCTACGACAAATTTGTGCGCGCGTATCTCAGCACATTGATTTCCGTGGATGAAAGTGTCGGGCGCATGTACGAGGCACTTAGTTCACAGGGGATGCTTGACCAAACTGTGGTGGTCTTTACAAGCGACAACGGATTCGTGCTTGGCGAACATGGCCGCGTCGACAAGCGCACCGCTTACGAGGAAAGTCTTCGGATTCCGCTGCTTGTTCGTTACCCGCCGATAGTGAAACCCGGCACCGTGATTCCGAACATGACTCTCACCCATGATCTGGCGCCAAGCCTGCTGGATCTATGCGGAGCGAGAGCTCTGAAGGACATCACCGGGCTCTCATGGAAGCCACTGCTAGAGGGGCGCACGGTAAAATGGCG
>JBILLC010000253.1:0-4295 GCA_044376275.1 Chthoniobacteraceae bacterium
TTCCGCGTTCACAAACAGATTCACCCCTTTTTTAATCCCACACCTTCCCTTATGCGCACTCTCCTCACCTTGCTGGGCCGCGAAGTCAAAAGCTTCTTTTATTCGCCCATCGCCTACGTGGTCATCTTCTTTTTTCTCATCGCGAGCGGCTTCAACTTTTACTCCGGCGTTTCGTTTCTCAATCAGGCCGCTTCTGAAGTGACCGTGGTGGAAGCGGCCTTCAACACCGTCCTCTTTTGGTTCCCATTTGTTCTCATCTTCCCGCTGATCACGATGCGCACCTATGCGGATGAGTTTCGAATGGGCACGATTGAAACACTCACAACGGCGCCGGTGAGTGACTGGCAGGTGGTGCTTTCAAAATTTTTAGGAGCCCTGGTGTTTTACGTGATCCTTTGGCTGCCCAGCCTGCTGTATTTTATCTCGTTCACGCAGATCACCGGCAAACAAGCCGCGCTGGCTGCGGGCGCTTTCGGGGGCAGCTACCTACTACTGCTGCTCATCGGCGCATTCTACGTTGCACTGGGATGCCTCGCTTCGGCCCTAACCAACGAGCAAATCAACGCGGCGGTCATGACTTTCGTGGCGATTTTTGGTTTTTTTGTCACCGGACTGCTTGGGTTCATCCTCAACTCCCCCAGCCAGGCTGTCAGGGATGTGATCTCCTATTTTTCTGCAGTGGAACACATGAGCGACTTCTCCAAGGGGATGGTCGATAGCCGGCCCATTATCTGGTACGTGTCGATGACCGTACTGGTCCTCTTCCTTAACCTACAGGTCTTCCAGTACCGCAAGTGGAAGGCCTGATCCGAGTCGTCACGGGAACCCAAAACTGAATTTTTCATGGAACCGCAAAACGCTCCCCAGAAGTCACCAAAAGCGATTAAACGACTCACCATCGGGCTCAACGTCGTCATACAAGTCATCGTTTTTGCCGCAATCGCGGCAATGATCAATTACATGAGCTTCCGCCACTTCAAGCGGTGGGATTTCACGAGAAACCAAAAGTACGCGCTTGCGCCTCTGACCAAAAACCTGCTTGCGAGCCTGAAGAAACCCGTCAAAGCCGTCGTGTTTTTCCCGAGCGCGCAGGGTATCGCCCAAGACGTTGGTTCGCTTTTACGCGAATACGAATACGCCTCGGACAGGAAGGTCTCGGTGGAAATTGTTGATCCCTACCGGAATCTTCTGCGGGCGAAGGAGCTTTCCGAGAAGTACAAATTTGGAAGCACGGACAACATTGTCATTCTGGATTACGAGGGCAAATCCAAGTTTGTCAACGCGATGGACATGGCTGAGATGGACACCTCGCGGGCGATGTTCGGTCAAGCGCCGACCGTGCGCGCCTTCAAGGGTGAGGAGGCCATCACCTCAGCAATTCTTGAAATCACAGAGGATCGCCAGAACAAGGCGTATTTCCTGGCGGGACACGGTGAACCGCTGCCTACGACGCCGGAACTGACCGCGCTCAAAACTTTCGTTGATCGGCAGAACATCAAACTCGATTCTGTGGATTTGAACAATGTGGATGCAGTCCCCGCCGACGCATCCGCGATTGTGATCCTTGGACCAAGAGCGGATCTCTCCGAGAGGGAAATCAAGCTGCTCTCCGACTACTGGTCGGAAAGGAACGGGAGGCTCTTTATCATGCTGAATGCGGCAATGAAAACCCCTCGGCTCGCCGAGTGGCTCTCGAGCTTCGGCGTGACTCCACTTCAGGATGTGATCATGCGGACTGGAACGATGCTAGCTGTGGAGCGCGGGCAGCCGACCTTGAAGACGGGCATGGTCACCACGGCGGTGGGGATTGTACCAGCGCAAGCCAAGGGCATTCTCAAAGAGATTGCAGGCATCGACATGCAGCTTGCCGGCCTGAGCCAGTCCGTGGGACTGGACCCGGCAAAGGCGTCAGCGGCGCATGTTCAGACGACGCAGCTTCTTTCAACGCCGGCCGAATACTGGGGTGAAACCGAGTACGACCCGCGTGACACGCAGACCCCGACCAATGATCCCGTGAAGGATCACAAGGGGCCGCTGACATTGGCTGTGGCTTTGGAGAAGGGCGGGCTCAGCGATCCTCGAGTAAAGGTGGAAACGAGTCGCATGGTGCTTGTGGGCAACGCCGCTTACATCAGCAACGATGGGTTGCGGGTCTCCGAGGTTGGGTTGGACTTTGCGATCAACTCACTGAACTGGCTCATCAACCGCGAGCAACTCGCGGGCATTCCGCCCAAGAGCAAAGAAGCGATCAATTTAAGCCTCGATGAGCGGCACATGGGCCGGATCGCATTCGCCGTCATGGGGGTAATCCCCTCCTTCATCGCGATCCTTGGGCTGGTGGTTTGGTGGAAGCGCCGCAACTAGCAGCCGAAATTTGCAGACCGGCTGATAAGCAAGCGGTGCCGGAAGACAGCACTGAATCGACGCAATGAAATCCTCTACCCCACCAACAACCAACAGTTCCAGTTGGCGTCAAAATGTCCGGCTTGATCTCGGCACGAGCGAGTCCGGTGATCTTCTATTGAAATAAAAAATCCACGTATGAAACCGCGCACCACTTTGATCCTGCTTGCCATCGGCGGCGCATTCTTTGGTTACATTTGGTTTGTTGAGCGAAATCAAAAGACCACCCGCGAACTTGCAGACACCACCGCAAGAGTCGTTGAGATTGAACAATCCAAGATCAGCGGCATCAGCATCAAAAACTCAGAGGCCGGCATTGAATTGAGAAAAAAAGACGGCCTTTGGAAAATTGAGCAACCCGTTGCCGACCGTGCGGACTCCACGGCCATCTCACAATTGCTATCAATGGTGGAGACGCTGCGCCATGACTCGCGCATCGATTTCCCTTCCGCGCAAGCAGCCGAAAAGCTCAAGGAATTCGGCGTTAACGAGACCGACCTGCGGCTGAAGTTGAGGTCGGACGCCGGGAAAGAAACGGAGTTGCTTTTAGGAAACGACAGCGCGATCGAAGGGAAGGTGTACATGCGCGTCAATGGGGCCGACACCGTGTATGTGGTGCGCAATGCGCTCCGGAATCTGATTACTAAAAAATCAGACGATTTTCGTGACAAGAAGCTCTCGGACACAGCCCCAAGCCTTGTGTCCAAGGTGCACGTGAAAACTGCGGAGGGAGAATTCGAATTGGAGCGCAAGCATGCGCATTGGGACTTCGTAAAGCCTCTGCGTGCGCGGGCAGCCGACGAAAAGGTGAACGACCTGCTGGCGGGCGTTCTAAACGCACAAGTGAGCCAGTTTTTTGCCGAAGCTCCCACCCCTGAACAGGCACTGTCCGAACCGCGGGCGACGGTGACCATGACCGTGGAGGGTGAAAAGGACCCGCTCATGTTGCTCATCGGCGCACCACCCAACGGAGACGACAACAAGGACAAGTCTTTCGCAAAGCTGTCCTCCCGCGCGGCCGTCACTGTTTTATCGAATGCCTCGCTCGACCCGCTGATCAAAGCGCGGCCGAATGATCTGCGGGATCGTAAACTTATCCGGGTTCCTTCGGACATTGTGGATCGTATCACGGTCGAGCCGCGTGGCCGGCCGAAAATCGTAATCGCCCGCAAGGCCGAGGGCTGGGTTCTTAAAAACCGGGAATCTGAAAGTGCGGTTAACGATCTAGTTGCTTCCAAGCTACTCGCTGACCTCCAGTCGGCGGAGGCGACAAATTTCGTTGCCGACATTGCGGCCGACCTTTCTCAGTATCAACTGGCGGAACCGAGCATGCGTGTGACCCTTTCATCATACGCGAGTCAGAACACGCCTGAGACCGATGCGGGTGAAAAGGTGCTGGCGAGGTTGTCGTTCGGACCAATCGAAGGGGACAACGCATACTGCAAACTTGACGAAGAGCCCTTTGTGGTGGCCGCGTCAAAGGGTCTCGTTCAGTCCATTCCGACGGAGGCAATTTTGCTACAGCCCTTGGATGTGGCCGATTTTAATTCGGACAATGTGGTAAAGATTTCATCAAGGAAAGGTGCTGACACGACGCTGATTGAGAAGCGGGACGGCATGTGGAAGGTTGCTTCCGGTGAGGGCACGGTAAACCTCTCGGCAGTGCAGGGTGTTCTGGGCCTGATGAACCACCTTCGAGCTGAAAAATGGATCGGCTCAACGAACCCGGTCTTACACGGTTTTGAAAAGCCGCAGCTCGAGGTCACATTTGAAAGCAAAAAGGACGAGCAAACCTCTGTTTTGAAAATAACAGTCGGGTCTCCTTGCGAGGGTGAGGGCTCACTACATGCCACTGTCTCAACGACGCCTGGCACCTTCAGCTTGAAAAAAGC
>JBILLC010000254.1:0-4294 GCA_044376275.1 Chthoniobacteraceae bacterium
CGTCCGATGCGATCCCCGATCCGGCCGAAAAATCCCCCGCCCAGAGCCCATCCGATGAGAAAAGCCGCCTGGATCCACGAGGACCGGGATTTGACGAGGGGATCTGAATTCGCGGTGACGTGAACGAGCTGCATCACAAAGGGAGCCGCGACCAGCGTGTAGAGGTGCATTTCGAGTCCGTCGAAAAACCATCCCAGCCAGGAGGCTAGTCCGGTGCGCCATTGGGTTGGGGAGATTTCCTTCAGCGAGCGCGCTTCTTTTCCAGGGGGAGTTGTCATGGGAGAGGGGATGCTTCTCAGAGAAACTCGTTTTTTGCAAGGCGCTGCTCCGGGGCTTTTTGGATCCGTATGAAAACGCTTGCTGGACGATCGGGTCTCAATTGCTCAAAAAGGAAGGGCCTAGCTGCGGCCGTCGCCTGCAGTTGGGCGATCCATTGATTACATGAAGACTCCCGTTCGAATTGCTGTGACTGGCGCTGCCGGTCAGATTGGTTACTCGTTGTTGTTTAGAATTGCGTCCGGCTCGATGCTTGGCCCGGATCAGCCGGTGGAACTCCACCTGATCGAGGTTCCCGGGGCACTTGGCGCCCTCGAAGGCGTCGTGATGGAGCTGGAGGACTGCGCATTTCCTCTCCTTAAAAAAGTGGTCCCCACCGCGGATCTGGACGCGGGTTTTTCGGGAGTCAACTGGGCGCTGCTCGTGGGTTCGGTCCCGCGCAAAGCCGATATGGAGCGCAAGGATCTGCTTGGAATTAACGGCAAAATCTTCACGGGCCAGGGTCAGGCCATCGAGCGCAATGCCGCCTCCAACGTCCGGGTGCTGGTGGTGGGCAATCCGTGCAACACCAACTGTCTCATCGCGATGAACAATGCGCGCCAGATTCCTGCGGACCGCTGGTTTGCCATGACCCGACTGGACGAAAACCGCGCCAAATCCCAGCTCGCACGCAAGGCGGGCGTCGAGGTTTCCAAGGTCACCAACCTGGCGATTTGGGGCAACCATTCCGCAACCCAGTATCCTGACTTTTTCAATGCAAAGATCGACGGACGTCCCGCCACCGAGGTGATCACTGATCACGAGTGGCTTAAGACGGACTTCATCCGCACCGTGCAGCAGCGCGGGGCTGCGATCATCAAGGCCCGGGGCGCTTCCTCCGCAGCCTCCGCGGCAAACGCGGTGGTTGATACCGTTCGATCCATCGAAACGCCCACTCCAGCCGGTGACTGGCACAGCGTAGCAATCTGTTCCCAAGGCGATTACGGCGTCGAAAAGGGGCTCATCACTTCTTTCCCGATGCGAACCCTGCCGGGAGGCGGGCTCGAGGTGGTTAAAAACGTCGAAATCGGCGAGTTTTCACGTTCTCGGATTGACGCGACCGTTCAAGAGCTGAAAGAAGAACGGGATCTGGTGCGTGACTTACTCGGGTAACCGAGTTTTGATCGTGGCCCAGGCGGGGCGCAGATCCTGAAAAGTCTTTCGAGAAAGAAAGTTTCCAAGATCTTTTCGTTGGCTTTAAGTCAGACCTTCCCTTCAACCTATAACCTACTGTTAACTGTTCCTGTATGTCGGATAAATCAATCGAAGAAAAAGTTAAGGATATCATCGTCGAGCAACTTGGCGTTAATCCAGAGCAAGTCACCGCCTCTGCCGCCTTCATCGGTGACCTCGGGGCCGATTCCCTCGACACCGTCGAGCTCGTGATGGCGTTCGAGGACGAATTCGGAGTCGAAGTTCCGGACGAAGACGCTGAAAAGCTCCTCACCGTGAGCGATGTCGTGAAGTACATCGAAGAAAAAACAGCTTAATTTGAATGGCTCCCGCGAGGAGCTGCTTTGAACGCCTTGCGCCCAGCGCAGGGCAAACGCAAGAAGAAGACACCATTGGTGTCTTCTTTTTGTTGTCAGGAAGTGCCACGCGACCGCCTAATCCTCAGGGCTCCCGGCAGCGCCTCCGATCTCAATTCCTCAATCATCTCGGATCCAGTCGACCCACCATCTCTCATGTCAAAAGCGCTTAAATTGCATTTTCCTTTCGGCTTGATCGGCATGCGCCAGTTCACTCGCTTCGAGCTGCAGCCCGCCCCCGACAGCCCTCCATTCTTGCTTCTGCGCGCCGAGGGCGATGAATCCATCGAGTTCGTGGTTCTAGACTGCATGGGCGTGGTGGATGGCTACGAGGTCGTTCTAAATGACGAGGAATCCGAGGCGCTTGGCATCAGATCTCCCGAGGACGCCATGGTTTTGAACATTGTCACCATTCACTCCATGGACCCGACTTTCGTCACTGTGAATCTAGCCGGCCCACTCGTGGTCAACCGCTCCACGATGCTCGGGCAGCAGATTATTCTCAGTGGCCCGAGCCCCCATTCCACCGAACACATCCTCGTTGATCAACGGGGCGGATCCCCAAGCTGAACCGCCAAGCTGAACTAAAAATGCTCATACTCAGCAGACGTGAGGGGGAAAGCGTGATGATCGGCGACCACATCGAGGTGCGGGTCTCCAGGATCGAGCATGATGTTGTTCGGCTGGGCATCGTCGCGCCCAGGGATCTCCCTGTTTTCCGTGAGGAAATCTATCGCAAGATCCGCGAGGCCAATCGCGAGGCCGCACGCCGAGGCGCCGCCGCGCTGCCTCAGATATCCCTTCCAAAGAGACCCGAGTAGGGTGCAAGCCGCCGAAAAGGAGGCGTGTCGAGGGGCGGAGTACTTTTGAGCGCGCGGGGCGGGGCGGGGCCGAAGGAGGGGAGTGGCCTTTGAGAAACTCGGCCGAGACCTGGTGGAGGCAGTATGGGCGAAAACGCTTGTACCGCGCCCTTCTGTCTAATACCCTTAATACCCGACCGGATTACTGTGCTTTATGTCAAATTTAGCAAATGCTATTCAGCCTGAGGAGGTTGAGGAGATTTCTTCTCAGCTCCAGAACGCCCCGCTCCTGGATGTACTCCGATGGGCGAGCGAACGTTTTGGCGAGCAGGCGGCCGTTGGCACGTCTTTTCAGGGGGCGGGCTTGGTGCTTCTGCACCACGCGTTCAGCGCGGGGCTGCGTTTGCCGGTCTTCACTCTGGACACCGGTCTCCTCTTCCCCGAGACCCTCGCGTTGAAGGCGCGGCTCGAGTCCTTTTGGGGGGTGACGATCGAGAGCGTGCTTCCAGAGCTGACCCTTGAGCAGCAGGCCATTGAACAGCGCGACGATGCGCTCTGGGCGAGCAAGCCGGATCTGTGCTGTTCGATCCGCAAGGTTGAGCCCCTCCAGCGCAGGCTGCGGACTCTATCGGTCTGGATCACCGGCGTTCGCCGTGAACAAAGCGCCACGCGTGGTGGCGCCCAGATCTTGGAACGCTACCTTTTCGATCCGATTCGCGAGACGTACATCTTAAAGCTCAATCCGATGGCGTACTGGAGTCGCGACGCTGTGTGGGATTACATCAAAGCCAACAACATTCCTTACAATCCGCTACATGACCGGGGCTATCGCTCGATCGGCTGCATGCCCTGCACAAGCGCGAGCGATTCAAGCGACTCCGAGCGCTCCGGCCGCTGGATCGGCTTCAACAAAACGGAATGTGGGATTCACACTTTTATGGGGCCGAAAACCTAGGACGAGCCCCTTTCCATCAGCCCGCAACAGGCACCCTCCTCACCGCGCTTTGAGCGTCACTTTTACTTCCATGAGCACACAAGAACCACGATTGCCCGACTACTCGGAGCACCCAGCCTACGCAAAAAAATATCCAGCGCCCGCGCCTGGAGGGTTGCCCGCATTTTTTCCCGAAAAGATTTCGCGCGACGACGCTGCCCACCTTGACGCACTGGAAGCGCAGAGCGTGTTTCTCATTCGGGAAGCGTATCATCATTTCAAGAACATCTGCATGCCGTGGAGCATGGGGAAGGATTCAAACGTGCTGATCTGGCTCTCGATGAAGGCGTTTTGCGGTCACATTCCATATCCGCTGCTCCACATTGATACGACGTACGAGTTCCCAGAGATGCTCGATTACCGCGAGTGGGCGGTGCGCCGGTACGGTTTGGATTTAATCGTAAAGATCAACGAAGAGGCACGTGCCGGTACCGGTGAATACGCTGAACGCGGCCCGATCGGATATGACACGGCCGATCCGGTCACCGTTACGCACGAGCTCAAAACTGCGGCGTTGCAGCAGGTGATGGCCAAGCATCAGTGGAGCGCACTGGTGACGGGCATCCGCCGTGATGAAGATGCGACTCGCGCCAAGGAGCGTTATTTTTCGCCTCGAAACAAAGACTTCGAATGGGATTACAAGGATCAGCCGCCCA
>JBILLC010000417.1:0-3037 GCA_044376275.1 Chthoniobacteraceae bacterium
AATCGTCGCATCGTCGGCATTAGATTCGGGAGACGGTTCAGAAAACGGGGTGGGCTCACTCACAATAGCTCCGCAAATCTGCACCAAACAGTCAACCGCGTCGAGCATTCACGTGCTACGCGCAAGCACGCGCCCCTCCCAAGCACGCCCTCTAGCCGGGGACACCGCGGAACAGCCTGCACCATTGCAACAATCGATGCGCGCGACACGATCAAAACACCGAAACACTCCCACCAGCATGATTTCAGTTTGCCCGCGGCCTATCGCATCTGTGATTCTCCAGCGGATGACTCACGCAGATTTCCGCGATCAATTGCTGGCCCTGAATCTTTCGGAAAGACCGGAGGAAACAGCTCATCGAGCAGCCATGCTTGAACTGCTCGACCGCGATGCAGATTGTTTTTCCAGAGCATGCTTTCCTGCTCACTTTACCGGCAGCGCGCTTGTTGTGAGCGCAAACGGAACGAAGGCCTTGTTGAACCACCACCGAAAACTTGACCGCTGGCTTCCATTCGGCGGCCATTGTGACGCTCATGAAAGCGTGCTTCAAACCGCACAACGCGAGGCACGCGAAGAGTCCGGCATCGAAGGACTGATTCTCGCTTCATCGCGCCCCTTTGACTTGGACGTGCACCCGATACCCCGGAATCAGCACGAGCCGGAGCATTTTCATTACGATGTTCGATTCGTCTTGATCGCCCCTGAGAGCGCTCAATTCGAGATGAGCGTGGAAAGCTTACAGCTGAAGTGGTTTTCCACAGCAGAGGCCGCCCAAGTGGCAAGCGATGCCGGTTTTCAACGATTAATCACCAAATGGTCGGCACTCCTGAGTCGCCGCAGCAGCCATGCAACCTAAATAAGCTGGCCTACCATGCGGGTCGGGTGAATGGATCACAGGCGGATCGAGGCGGCACACGAAAACGGCGCTGCATAAAACAACCAAGCCGGACCGCGTGTCCCACTCTCCGAGAGCGCGCAGCCGTGATCGTCAATCGAACTTATTGTGGAGCCAGCGGTAAGGAAATTCGTTCCCCGGGCAATCCGTGGGCCACCGCGGGGGGTTGATCTCCTTGTGCGCCTTGACCACCGCCCATTTTCCATCGGTCTTTCCCACGCGCTGCCGCAAATAGCGGATCAGTTCATCCAAGGCTTCAAGCTGCTTTGCAGTGGGCTGCTCATGATTGAAGTCTCCCACGAGGCAAATTCCGATTGCGATATTATTCAAGTAATCACTGTGAACGTGTCCACCGTTAATTTGTTTCGGCCAGCGACTGCCAACTTCCACCTGCCCGTCGCCAGACGACGTCCCGTTCCCGATCACAAACTGATAGGCAAGACCATTCTGCATTTTACGCACCTGCCGGTGATAGTACTCAAAAGACTTCGCGTTTCCCTGTCGCGTGCCACTGTTGTGCACCACGATGTACCGCCATCTTCCTTTTTGAACAGGGGCCCGATCGATTTCCTTTCGTACGCCGCTGCTGAGGTACTTCCAGCGGTTGAACCACCCAAAGAAAGACGGTGTCTGAAGCCCCTGTTCACGATCAACTCCCGACTTCTCGATCACGACCGGCGCATCCGAATCGGTATCATTCTTTGCAGAGCCAGCTCGCGGCTTGGCCGCGGGGGACGGACTCTGCGGGGCAACGGATTTCGCGGACTCGATCAAGGGCGTCCCTTGCGGCTTGGAAGCAGCCTGTCCGTTTGCACCAGTGGCAGCACCGGACGATGTCGCCGCCGGCTGCGGAGAAGCGCTGGTCTCGTTCAGTGGCACCGCTTTTGGTGCAGAACCTGCAGCAGGTTTAGGCACCGCCTTTGGCGCCGGTTTCGGAAGCGGTTTTGGAACGGGCTTTGGAACAGGCTTCGGCGCAGTCTTTGGAGCCGGCGCTGGAGCAGTCTTTTGTTCCGTCTTCGAATTTGATTTAGAGGGTGTCCCCTGCGCAGAGGCCTGCGCCTGCAAAGAAGAAGTCGTCTGAATATTCTCGCGCGCCTTGAGAAAAAGCCTCCTCTTGTCTTCGTCAGATAGAGACGCACCCTGCTGCGCCGTCACTTTCAAAACGGGTAGAAGAATGACAGCACAAAGACCAAAAACGAAGAGGATGCGGGGCGGCACAATACCGGACTCTACCAAAGCCGGCTTCTCCTGCAAGACAGGCCGGAAAAAAACGAGGTGCCCAAAAAAATATGAGCCTTATCAAGTCGATACCGCTCTTTTAGCACTCTCGACTACTGCCTCGATTAGAGAACGCAGATGCGCCTCGCCGGTAAACGGATTCATCAAGGCAGTCCGAAGCCACACCCGGCCTCCCAACACCGTTTGTACCAGGTAAAAATCACCAGATGCGATCACATCGGCGCGCACCTTTTGATGCAGCTCATCCGACTCCTCGCCATCGATGCCCTTTGAAAGCAACCGGAAACACACAATATTTGACTCAGGCTCCACAGCGGTCTCAAAACGTGGATCCGCATCGAGCAACCTCCAAAACAAACGGGCGTTTGCATGAGTACGACGGACATTCTCTGCAAAAACAGATGCCCCGTACCTTCGCCAGATCGCTGCGATTTTTAGACTCATGCTGAGTTTGGTGCATTCAAACGAGCGTCTCCCAACATTGAACCATTCTTCCTGTGCCGCAGCGTCCCAAAGATAATCAGCCCGCTGTTGAAAAGCCGCCCATGACTGGGCGTGGTCGCGAAAAATCAAGGCAGTCGCAAGCGCAGGCGTCAAAAGCATTTTGTGAAAATCAAGCATCACTGAATCCGCTCGTTCAATACCAGCAACCCTGTCCTTCAATTCCTCGCAAAATACCACGGCGCCTCCGTGTGCAGCGTCCACATGAAACCAAAGTGCATGCCTTTCACAAAAGTCGGCAATCGCATTCAGGTCATCGTACGACCCCGTGGAGGTGCTGCAGGCGCTCCCAACCACTACCACCGGCAATCCCCCCGCCAGGAGGTTCTGCTCGTATGCCTTCTCGAGCAGATCGACTCGCATCTTGAAACGCGAATCCACCGGCACCTGCACGACGCCCTT
>JBILLC010000256.1:0-4262 GCA_044376275.1 Chthoniobacteraceae bacterium
CAATTCTCCCAAGGTGCGAGTCGCTCCGTCCTTTTGAGGAATCGAGATTTGCGAAAGGGAGTCTGTGAGTTCACCAATTTGGGAGGAGCACTGGGCAACGGATTTCATTCCGAGGAACTGGTGCTGCCAACCAGTCCCTGCGATTCTCGAACCCATGCTTTCAAATGGAGGATCCTCCAGCACCAGCGCGTTGACATATTCTGGGATCCGAGCAGCGACTGCTGCTGCAACCATTGCCCCAAGTGAGTGCCCAACAAGGGTCACCGGTGAGGCAAGCTCATTCCGCAAGAAATCAACACAATCCTCAACATAATCCATGACAAGGTAAGAGGAGGCTCGATCGGAGTCACCATGGCCACGGTGATCGAATGCGACAATGCTCCAAGAGGCGTTAAGTCGCGCAAAAACCGGCTGCCAATCTTCGAGAAGGCGGGTGACTCCGTGAAGCAACAGCAAAGTTGAGTCAGCGTCAGCACCGCAGCGGGCGAACGCGATCTTTGGGCTCGAGTTTGAGAATCGGCGAGACAGCTTCATTTCTCGCGGCGCACAATTGTCGGGAAAGGCTTTGCCAGTCGCCCCGCCTTCACAATTCCGGACTGCATCACAGCGACGATTTTTTTGCGGTCCTCAAGCAGCGAGATATCTGCCAGCACGTCGCCGTCAATCAGAAACAAATCCGCGAGTTTGCCAACCTCCAGTGTGCCGAATTCAGCGCCGCACCCCATGATTTCGGCACCCGTCTTCGTCGCGCAAGAAATCACCTCAAGTGGCGTCAGCCCCACTTCACGAACAAAAAAAGTGAGTTCGCGCGCATAGTCACCGTGGGGGTTCCAGCCAAAACCGTAGTCCCCTCCCATGCCAAGACGACCACCGGCACGCAGGATTCTTTTTGCGCTCAGACTCCCCGCTTCAAGAGTCTCCTTGTGTCCATCGATGACAGCTTGGGACAATCCGAATTCGCGCCCAAGTTCTACACTCGCTTTTTCAAAGTAGAGTGCAGGAACGCACGGGACGTCGCGCTCCAGCATTAAATCGAGCGCCTCGTCATCCATGAAAGTGCCATGCTCGATGGCATCATACCCTGCCCGAAGCGCATTTTTGATTCCCTGCGTGGCGCGGCAATGACCGGTCACCTTAAGCTTATGATTGTGCGCCGTGGCGACGACCGCATGCATTTCTTCAAAGGTCATGCAAAGGGTGTGGTGATCGTTCACATCCGGAGATGCAGCGTCCCCGGTTGGATAAGTTTTCACCCACTCCACTCCGTCTTTGACGAGTGCCCTCACCGCTTTCCTGGCGTCCTCCACTCCGTTAATAATGAAAACCAGTCCTTCCATCCCAATTTTGCGGAAATCTGGATTCCAATCCATCAAGCCTCCTGCTGAACAGATTTCACGCCCGCTGGCAGCCAGCCTTGGCCCGGGAATAAGATCCTCGTCGATTGCTCTCTTGAGCCAGAAATCGATATTGAACAAGCACCCCCCGGACCGAGCAGCCGTGTAGCCGCACTCCAATGCGAGCCGGGCGTTCACCGAAGAAAGCATGGACACGTATTCGACCGGATACTTGATGTCCAAATCCTCAAGAGCGGAGATATTGAAATAGGTGGCATGAAAATGAGCCTCAACAAGTCCAGGCAACAGAGTGCCGCCCATTCCATTAATTCGTTCAACCTCTGGGCCGCACGGCGGGGCATCCACGCTTCCTCCGCAAAAAGCGATTCGCCCATCGCGAATTAAGAGTGCTGCATCCCTCACTGCAGGTCCGCCGGTGCCGTCAACAAGCGTGCAGTTCTCGATAAGGGTGGAGTTTTGGGCGGTTTTCATGAGGGGTACACGACTTTGTAAAAACTAGCGTCTGAACCGCGCGCTTCCTTGAATGCGTGCGGCAATTTTGTGTACAAACGCGCCAGACTGGTAGCACTCAATGCCGTGAATTTAGACTTTTCACAACTCAACGGAGGCATTTTTACTTGTACACTCACGCCACGGAAAAACAGATTTCCAAGTTTTTTGCAGAGCTTTCCCGAGAGCACGGCCTGCTTCTTTTGAATGCGCTTCCGGATACGCGCTTCTTTATGAAGGACTCTGCCGGCGTCTACATGTATGCGAGCCGCGGAATGTGTCTTGCCCACGGATTTAATGACGCAGGTTTTATTCTTGGTAAACGCGATCATGATTTTATTCCCGCGTATCTCGCCGACCAATACACACGTGATGATCGGGATGTGCTCGCAGGCAGGGAAATCTGGGAACGCGTTGAAATGGTGATGCGGCACCCAGGTGCCACCGACTGGTACGTGACCTCCAAAATTCCGTTACGGTGCAAACGGTCAAAAATCATCGGTCTTGCAGGGATTTCGCGCAACCTTGAGCAGGCAGCCAAGTTTGCAACGCCTTTCTCGCAGCTCGCGCCGTCGTTGGACTACATTCGTGAGCATTACGCAGAGCGAATCGGGGTAAAGCAACTTGCGACGCTCTCGGGAATGTCTGCGCGCAGTTTTCAGCGGCATTTCAAGCTGGCATTTCACCTAAGTCCGACGGAGCACCTGCGCCAGTTCCGGATTGGAAAAGCGTGCCAACTGCTCATCGAGACCGATCTGACGATCACGACCGTCGCTTTGGAGACGGGCTTTAGCGATCACAGCCATTTGGCGCGTGAATTCACGCAATCACTTGGTGAATCCCCCGGGAGATACCGAAACCGCTACAGACATTAGCCGGGGCGGTCACTCAGTCGTTTGAGCAAAACCAGGCTTTGCTCCAAACCCGGCGCTAAAAATGTGCGCTTAGCTTCAATCCAACAAAACGGAGTCACGATTCAATCTCCTGATCGGAGAGTGCATTGAAGACGATGTCCATTCTCTTGACGGTGTTTTCCTCCGACAATAGTTCGCGCAGGATCTTACGGCTTCGAATTAGATGATTTCCGACAATATCACAAATTCTAGCGGGATCCTCCATGCGCCGAACCCAATCCGAAATTTGTGCAAAAAAATCATCCCAGCCTGTGGCGCGCGACTCAAGCATATCGACAAGCAATTCTTGCCAGTCATCGAATGCTTCCGGCGAGACTGGGCTGTATGGAATGGGTTCAACTCGGACAATCGGGAACGGCTTGAGTTGGTTTAGACCCACAACGCGCATGCGTTGAATCCCGAACAACACAAGCTCGGAGGAGCCGTCAGCGAATTCAAATACCGACTTGATGGTGCCTGCGGTCACCGCGGGGAAAAGAGTGCCCGCCTCAGAGGAACAGCCTACAGCGAACATTTTGTCATGCTCCATCGCGTACTCGACCATGGTGCTTTGAATCTCATGTGAAACTCGAAGCGGCAGATCACAGCCTGGAAAGTGAAAAATGTCGCCTAACAGAAGCAGCGGCATCGCTCCTGGCAACACAAATGGGTCGTCCTCGAGGTCAGGTTCGTCCATGAATGCCGTAGGTATACCCCAAAGCGGCGGCCAGGGTAAATCAACGTTTTTAAGATAAGGCGGCTCAACAATAGGAGCGAGCGCTGGCAAGGCCGTGCGAGTGCATTCCAATGTCCTTGGATCTGCTGGTGACGGGTCACTCACGAGTCTGATGTGCTGCTCTCCGTCGAAATCCACAGCATTCGCGATCCACGACACGCCCGCTCGCTGTCATCCGGCGCCCTGAAAACTGCGCCCCACACCGCGCATGCTCGGGTGGAATCAAAGGGCTCTTCGGTGTTGTTCCTGATCAAACAACCCTTGGAAGAGTCTTCTGAGCGAAAAAATCTCGGTGGCGCCGCGACCTACTGGTTTCTGACTCGAAACACCTCAACATCGTAGATTTCAACTTTCTCCCCGCTCCCACGATACGATGCAACCGCGACCTTTTGATTGTCTGGCGAAATGAAAACGCGCCGGGGCGGGCGCTCAAATCCGCGCAATTCCTCCACGAGAGCCATGTTTCGGCTGAAGTCCGATACCCGCACCGTCAAGTCCTCCGAACAGGTAACAATGTACCGGCCCTTGGGATGCCACTGAATGTCGGTAATGGGCGCGTCATGGGTCCGAAACTCTTTATCCACCGTGCCGGTCTCGAGGTTGTGGATTCGCACCCGCATGCTGCTTCCGCCCTCGGCAATGTATTTGCCTGATGGATTCGACGAAAGCACCTCGGCATCAGGTGCGGGGATGGTTGCCAGCCTTTCGCCAGTATTTCCATCCCAGACAATGATGGCCCGCTCCAAAACCGTATTGTTTTCGCCCTCCCTCTGCGTCTGCACCAGGGCG
>JBILLC010000257.1:0-4259 GCA_044376275.1 Chthoniobacteraceae bacterium
ATCCTTGGATTTGGCTTCGTCGGCCTTCTTTCTTAAATCGGCAACTTTTTCATCTTCGGAAGCCTGTTTGCGGGCTTGGATGAACAACTCATCCTCGTTAGCTGGCGCCGTTTTAGCTGCATTTTTAGCCGCACTTGTAGCGGCTTGCGTCGAGGGCTTTTTCGTGGCGTTCGAAGCTGATGCCGCTGACTCGGCTGTTTTCTGCACCGTTTTGTCCTGTGGTTTCTCGACGGCTTTTTCCGATGCTTTCTCCGTGGGTTTGGACACGGTTTTTTCGGGAGCTTTTTCCGGAGCGGGTTCCACTGGCTTAGACCTGCTGAAAAAACCGGACCGTGTTGTGGCCGGTGGGGTGGTGGCCGTCTTTTCTGAGGTCTTGCTTTCGGCCGCCCGGCTTTGGCTGAGGGAGGCTGAGAATATCGCAATGCTAAGGATGACCCCGAGGGCTTTGCCAGGGCAGCGATCGGCGCGTTTGAGGGGGTTGCTCATAAGTTCGTCAGGGTTTCCCGAACAGTACGCCCTTGTCCCTCCCTGTGTCTAGGGACAACCTGCCGCCGAATCGCTTTGTGGGTTTCCATGCTTCTCCAGCTCGGCGGGTGATTGCGACCTCGCGGTCCCTTTCGCTTTAGTTGCGAGAATCGACTTCACGGCGAATGCTGTCAGGCGTTGAATATTGAGTAATGTCAGGGTTTGGAAATGAGTTTAGAACTTGGGTGGAGGTGTCCCGCGGGCGCCTCCGATCAAACGTGGCTGCGCTTCGAAAAAGGCTTCGGCCTGCCGCGCGATTGATGGCCGTGGTGAAAGCGGACGCCTATGGGCACGGGATTGATACTGTCGCGGAGGCTCTGGCGGCAGGGGTTGACTGGTTTGGTGTGGCGAATCTTAGAGAGGCGGTTTGCGTCAGGCGCGCCACTGGTTCTCGGCCCGTGCCGATTTTAATCCTCGGCCCCGCGCTTCCTTCTGAGCGCGCGGCGATCATCGAGGGTGGATTTTGTCCGGTCGTATCAACGCTGGAGGAGGCGGCTGCCTACGGGACGGAGGCGCGTAAACAGGGGGTGGATTCCGTTGAATTGCATCTTGCGGTGGATACCGGGATGGGGCGCATGGGCGTGTGGGAGCAGGAGGCCGAGACCCTGATCCGGGCGATTGGCGGGATTTCTTCTGTTAAACTTGCGGGGTTGGCGACGCATTTCCCTTCTGCGGATGATGACGCTGCTTTCACCAAGGAGCAGATTCACCGGTTTACCGGCTTGGTTACCAGGGTGCGGGCCGGGGGTTGGAACGGAATTGTCCACTTAGCCAACAGCGCCGGATTGCTGCGTTTTCCCGAGTGCTGTTTGGAACTGGCGAGGGTTGGGCTTGCGATTTATGGGTGTTCGCCCGTGGCGGGGGAGGCGGCTGCCCTCCGCAGCGTGTTGACATGGAAGACAAGGGTGGTGCTGGTACGGGAACTCGGACCCGGACGCTCAATTTCCTACGGACGCACTTTTGTTACGGGGCATCCGACAAGGGTGGCGACGCTTGCGGTGGGATACGCCGATGGGTATCCGCGTTCGCTCTCAGGTTGCGGTGCCGCCGTGCTCATCCAGGGGGTGCCGTGTCCTCTACTCGGACGCGTCACGATGGATCAAGTCATGGTGGATGTGAGCGCATGCGTGAACGTGGAGTGTGGTGAGGAGGCGGTTTTGCTTGGAGAACAGGGGGGGCAGCAAATTACTGTTGAACAGCTCGCTCGCTGGGCCGGAACGATTCCATGGGAGATTTTCACGGGGTTAGGCGGCCGAGTGGTTCGGATGGTGGTAGATGACTAAGCTGCCCTCGGCAATTCCGGTGGGTGATTTGCTTCCCCAAAGCGGGCGGCTCGGTTAAAGGTATAGGACCCAAACGCTGTTCCCACTCCCGTGCCTCCATCCAATCTTCCTCCTCGGCGCGCGCGTCTGCCGCAACCGAAGCAGACGAAGCCGAACCAAGCTAATCGGGGCGGTGGTCGGTTGTGGAGAGTGCTGCTTTTTGTCGGGTCTTGGGCCGCCTTGTGCGGTGGGCTGATCGGGGGTGTGTACGCAATCTGGGCGTCTCAATTCGACATGGCTGACGTGGAGCAGATCCGCGAGCGTTCCACGGTGTTTGATCGGGATGGCAAGCCGTACGGGCGTTTGGCGGGTGAGAATCGACTCGTGGTGCCTTTGGAAAAGGTGTCGCCATTTTTTGTAAAGGCGTTGTTGGCTCGCGAGGATTCTCGTTTTTACGATCACCTTGGGGTGGATCCGATCGGGATTGTTCGAGCAGTGCTGCGAAATGTGACGTCAAATTCTGCGGCGCAGGGCGCCAGTACTCTCACCCAGCAGTTGGCTCGAAACTCTTTTCCCCTCGGGGGGAAAAATCTGCACCGGAAAATTCTTGAGGCGTTCGTGGCTTTCCGCATTGAGAAGCACTATTCTAAGGACGAGATTCTGGAGCATTACATGAACCGGATTTATTTCGGGGCTGGAGTGTATGGCATCGAGACCGCCAGTCAGGCGTACTTTAACAAGCGCGCTTCGGAGCTGAGTCTTGGGGAGGCGGCGATGATGGCGGGTATCATCAGGGGGCCCTCACGGTTCTCGCCACTATCGAATTTCAAGGGAGCGATTCGGGAACGCGACACGGTGTTAGAGCGGTTGGTGAAGATTGGATCCGTGAAAGTTGAAGCGGCGGAGGCCGCGCGGACTGCGGACATAGTGGTTTCCTCGAAGCGCAAACTGACCATCCAGGAAAACTATGTGATGGATGCGGTTGTGCGGGAGTTGGGTCGGGTGTTGAGCGACGAGCAGCTGGGTGAAAGTGGATTGCGTATTTACACCTCGCTTGACCCGCTCTTGCAGGAAACTGCGCAGGTCGCTCTGGATGCGCATCTGACCAAAATCGAGGCCAAGCCAGGATATGCGCATCCGAAGAAGGCAGAGTTTACCAAGGAGGCGCGCGAGGCAGAAGTGGAGCCCGGTTACCTGCAGGGGTCGGTGGTAGTGATCGACAACCGCACTGGAGGCATTCGGGCATTGGTGGGAGGACGTGATTATGCTGATAGCAGATATAATCGCGCGATTCTTTCTGAGCGGCCGGTCGGCTCGACGTTCAAATCGTTTGTCTATCTCGCGGCATTCGGGCGGGGACTTAGTCCAAGCACCATGCTCAGCGACGATCCATTGCAGCGTGGGGAGATCAAGGGGGCTGGCACGTGGTCTCCTGCGAATTCCGACGGGACTTTCAAGGGCGCGATGACGGCTGAAGACGGGCTGATTCAGTCGCGGAACACCGTTACGGTACGAGTCGGTGAACGCGCCGGGATGGGCGAGGTGGCAAAGGTCGCAAGCGTGGTCGGGCTTGATAAAATGCCGCAAAAGCCATCGGCTTTCCTCGGCGCTTTCGAGTCAACGTTGATGCGTGTGACCAAGGCTTACACCGTTTTTCCAAACCAGGGCCGCTTGCGAGACGCATTTCTCATCGAGCGCGTGGATGACGCGGGCGGCGCGACGTTGTACCGCGCGCCGTCGTCATCGCGCGCGATTTTGCATCCCTCTGCCTGCTCGATTGTCACGAATGCTTTGGTGAAGGTGCTGGACCGCGGCACGGCTGCTGCAGCTCGCGAAAAGGGCTTTAAAAAACCTGCCGGAGGAAAGACCGGCACGACTGATGATTACAAGGACGCTTGGTTTGTGGGGTTCACCAGCAGTTTGACTGCCGGGGTTTGGGTCGGGTTTGACCGGCCGCAGCGAACGGTGGCGCAAGGTTATGGAGCGACCATGGCATTGCCAGTTTGGATCGAGTTGATGAGTGCGGCTCCCGAACAGCGCTATCCGGCCCTCGCCTTTCGAGACGCTCCTTCACCCCAGATCCCCGTGGTCAGCCCGCAAACTTCGCCCGCGCCGGTCCGTCCATTGAAGGTTGAGCCGGCCATTTCTACGGCCCCGACGCAGGGGGCACCGTCGCCGAGAAAGGTCGAGCCAGTGACTGCACCTCTAAATTCCGCGAATCCCCCTAATTCTCCGGGTCCCCCGAAGGTCGAGCCACTGAAAGTCGAACCGGTGCTAAAGCCCTTCAAACCATGAGCCATTCCGGAAAACAGTTAAGCACGCGGGCCGTGGGGATTGTCGGGGTGGCGGTTCTGTGCAGCCGAGTCCTCGGGTTGGCACGTGAGTTGATCCTCGCGCATCTCTTTGGCGCAGGAATGGCGATGGATGCGTTCAAGGTGGCGTTCCGCATTCCGAATTTACTCCGTGATTTGT
>JBILLC010000258.1:0-4231 GCA_044376275.1 Chthoniobacteraceae bacterium
GTATGCGCTGTCCCGCTACGGCGAGCCGCGCGATAAGCGACAACCACATCGTGAAGAGCCTGAGTGTAGCGGCCGTTCTCGACCACCGGGATACCCGCAGCCTTTGCCGCGTCGATTGTAAGAATAAATGCACTCATGTGTTTACTTTGATGAGCCCCCCTTTATTGCAGGACGGACGACAACGTAACTTCCAACCGCACCCGGGACGGCTCCTGAAACCAAGATCACACCCTCCTCCTCGCGCACTTGAACCACCCGAAGGTTCTGAACAGTCTTCCGCTCGTCTCCCAGATGACCAGGCATGGACTGGTTCTTCCAGACACGTCCTGGCGTGGAGCGCATCCCAATTGCCCCTGGTCGGCGATGCATCATGGAGCCATGAGAAGCTGGCTGGCCAGCGGCATTATGCTTACGCACGATGCCCTGAAATCCCTTGCCCTTGGAACGCCCGATGACATCCACAATGTCACCGACTTCAAATTGTTTTACCGAAAGGTCAACTCCCTCGAACTCCGAGCCGTCGCCATTGGAGCGAAACTCACAGAGACGTTTTTTTGCTCCTACTCCAGCCTTCTTAAAGTGGCCGAGCTCCGGCTTGTTGACGCGCTGCGGCTTTTGCTCGTCAAAACCTACTTGAATGGCTGCATAACCATCCTTTTCAACGGTCTTTGTTTGCACCACGGCATTTCCGCCAGCGGCGATCACGGTGACGGGAGTAACGCGTCCAGACTGATCATAGACGCGAGTCATCCCAAGTTTTTTTCCTAAAAGTCCGATCTTCATGTGCCCTAAAAACGGTTAGCGGTCAGCTCAGATTTTGATGGTGATATCGACGCCGGCCGGAAGATTAAGCTTCTTGAGCTCATCGACCGTCTTTGCCGTTGGCTCAACGATGTCGAGCAAACGCTTGTGTGTCCGAATTTCAAACTGATCCATGGACTTCTTGTCCACGTGAGGGGAACGATTGACGGTGAAGCGCTCGACTCGAGTCGGCAATGGAATGGGGCCTGCCACCTTGGCTCCAGTTCGCTTGGCAGTCTCGACGATTTCACTCGCAGACTGATCGAGCATGCGATAATCGAAAGCCTTAAGGCGGATACGAATACGTTGTCCGGTCATGGTATTATTTGGTTGGCCTCTCTAAATTGACCCGTTGAATTTTAAGCTTTTCCCTTCTGGTCGAGCACAGCGGCCTTCACCTGCTCGGGGACTTGTTCAAAATGTGATGGCTCCATCGAGTAACTCGAGCGCCCTTTGGATAGCGAACGAATCGCGGTTGCGTACCCGAACATCTCGGCGAGCGGAACCTCGGCAGTCACGATGGAAAGCCCAATCTTATTCTCAATGCTCGCGATCCGACCGCGACGACGGTTCAGGTCACCCATAATGTCGCCTTGGAACTCCTCTGGGGTGGAATTTTCAACTCGCATGATCGGTTCGAGAAGGATCGCTTTGGCCTTCTTCATCCCATCTTTCACCGCGAAAATCGCAGCCATTTTGAAAGCCATTTCGTTGGAGTCGACGTCGTGGTAGCTACCATCGATGATGTCCACGTTGATGTCGATCACAGGGTAGCCACCAACAATCCCGTTCAAAACAGCCTCTTCGATGCCTTTCTTAACCGCGGGAATGTAATCCTTCGGAATCGTTCCACCGACAACCTTGTTTTCAACAGTCAATCCCTTGCCACGCTCATTAGGCTGGACATTGACGATGACATGGCCGTATTGACCGCGCCCGCCGGACTGCTTGATGAGCTTCCCTTCGCCCATCGCACCCGTGGTGATTGTTTCACGGTAGGCAATCTGAGGTTTGCCTGAATTAGCATCGACTTTAAATTCGCGAAGCAAACGGTCCCGAATGATCTCTAAGTGGAGTTCACCCATCCCCGCGATGATGGTCTGGCCGGTATCCTCATCGGTAAATACACGGAATGTCGGATCTTCCTCGGCAAGGCGGGCAAGCGCATTGCCCATCTTCTCCTGATCTTGCTTTGTCTTCGGCTCGATCGACATCGAAATCACCGGATCAGGGAATGATGGCGGCTCCAACAATACTGCATGATCTTCATCGCAAAGCGTATCACCCGTTGTGATATTCTTAATGCCCACAATTGCCGCGATATCACCGGAATAACAGGTCTCCAAATCCTCACGCTTGTCTGCTTGAATCTGGATGATGCGACTAATGCGCTCGCGCTTGTTGGTCCGTGGATTGTAAACCGTGTCACCCTTGGATAGCTTGCCGCTGTAGACGCGGAAGAACACAAGTTTTCCTACGAAAGGATCGCTCCAAAGTTTGAAAGCAAGCGAACAAAACTTCCCGGCATCATCCGTGATGACGTCAACCGGCGCAGCCGTATCCGGATCCTGACCCTTCGCCGCAGGAATATCCAAGGGGCCTGGAAGGTAATCAATCACTGCATCAACAAGATACTGCACACCCTTGTTCTTGAAAGCTGATCCTCCGACAACAGGACAGAACTTGTTCGCGATGGTCTGACGGCGAATCCCAGCCTTCAGTACCGCCGCAGGAATCGGCTGCTCCTCAATGAAGAGTAGTCCAACTTCCTCGTCTAGATCTGCAATCTGCTCAACAAGATCGCGATGAGCCTTTTCAACCAAATCTACGAGATCAGCAGGAATCTCCTCCACAGCGTAGGTTGACCCAAACTGGCTGTCATCACTGTAAACAATCGCTTTCTTGTTCACGACATCCAACTGGCCGCGGAGCGTGTCTTCCTTGCCAATCGGGATCAAAACAGGCCAAGCGTTAGCTGCCAGTTTCTTCCTCATGGAATCGATTGCGGCATTAAAGTCTGAGCCAACGCGATCCATCTTATTGATGAAAGCAATCCGAGGAACGTTATACTTCGCCGCCTGCCGCCACACAGTCTCAGACTGGGGCTGAACGCCGGCAACGGCATCGAACACAGCAATCGCACCATCAAGGACTCGCAATGAGCGCTCGACCTCAGCGGTAAAATCCACGTGACCGGGAGTGTCGATGATATTCACGCGCATCTTCTGCCCTTCGTAGAGCTTTACGACGCCGGGCTGTGCTGTCTGCTGCCAAAAGCAAGTGGTGGCAGCCGAAGTGATAGTGATGCCTCGCTCGCGCTCCTGCTCCATCCAGTCTGTGACAGTGGTGCCCTCGTGCACTTCACCCATCTTGTGAATCATTCCCGTGTAAAAAAGAATGCGCTCTGTGAGGGTCGTTTTGCCTGCATCAATGTGCGCGGCAATCCCGATATTGCGCGTCTTTTCGAGCGGATAAGCGCGGTTGGGAGAGTTAGGATTCGTTGACACTTTAAGAAACAATAAGCCGAGGGTGGCAGTTTATGAATTTGAGGGGCTATTTCCCTACTAAAACCGGAAATGAGCGAATGCGCGATTTGCTTGGGCCATCTTGTGCGTGTCATCACGCTTTTTGATCGCGTTACCCTGTCCGTTCGATGCATCGCGAAGCTCGTTTGCAAGAGCATCAGCGAGTCCAGTTGCCTTGCGTGATTTCGCATAACCGACAATCCAACGCATTGCGAGCGCGAGTGCGCGGGCGGGCGCTACTTCCATGGGCACCTGATAGGTTGCACCGCCGACACGCCGACTTTTCACCTCTAGACGCGGACGAACGTTGTCGACTGCTTTATTCAGAATCTCGAGTGGATCGACTGTTTCGGAGCTCTGACGGGTCTTTTCGATGGCCGCATACACGATGCGCTCCGCTAGAGACTTCTTGCCGCTCTGCATGACCGATGCAATCAGGCGTGCAACGACTGCACTCCCATAACGACTGTCCAATTTTTCAACCTTGTGAATGACGCGACGACGACGTGACATGGATTTTGTCCTAAAAGAGGTTCAAACAAAAATTTACTTCTTCCCTTTACCCTTGCCGCCCTTACCCGCAGCTGCGGCTTCTTGGCCGGGCTTGGGCCGCTTCGCTCCGTACTTCGAACGCGAGCGACGGCGCCCGTCAACTCCAAGGGCGTCGAGGCTGCCGCGCACGATGTGGTACCTCACGCCTGGCAGATCCTTCACGCGACCACCGCGAATTAGCACGATTGAGTGCTCTTGTAGGTTGTGGCCCTCACCCGGGATATAAGCGATGACCTCATACCCGTTTGTCAGGCGAACTTTCGCAACCTTCCGGAGAGCGGAGTTCGGCTTCTTGGGCGTACGGGTCATCACCTGAGTGCAGACGCCGCGACGGAAGGGGCATTTCGTAAGCG
>JBILLC010000259.1:0-4220 GCA_044376275.1 Chthoniobacteraceae bacterium
CGTTGAGCGTCGTCAGCCAAGGCCCGAACATTCCACACCCATCCGTCACCCCCGGTGTGCAATAATGAAAGGAGCAAAACCGCTTGCCCACCCCGCAGCCAACACCCCGATGTTTGCCTACTCCCAAACCCCACGCGCCCTCTTGCGAGCCATGGGCGAATCGCTTTCTCTCATCCGCGACCCCCGTGCAAGACATTGGTTGGTGCTGCCAAAGCGCGGCAGAGCTGAGTATGTGACACAGCAGTGGGCCAACCGTGCCGGCATCGCCAGTCATGCCCAAGAGGTCACTCTACGCGAACTCATCGAACAGGCGGCATCAGGCCCGGAGCCCCGCTTTGACTTCGAACAACTCAAACTGGCCATTGCCTCCTCGCTCCACTCCCTTCGGGAACACCCGGCTTCGCCGATTCCAAAACACGTGCCGCTCAATCCAATTTCAGCCGCAGTGTTAGATTGGTCCGCGTCGCTCGCGCGAGCGCTCGATGAAACCATGCTTTGCAGACACGTGAGCGAACGTTGGGATGAAGGCTCATTTCTTGGTGCTCTCGCCGCACATCCAACCGTGGAGCATACGCTCAGAACACACATCGGCAGCCTGAACGCAGACACCTTCGACAAGCATGCTCGCCGATGGATCTCCTATTGGGCGGCACGCGGCGGCATCCCTCACCTTTGGATCCAGCTCGACGCGGGCCTACCGATGATCGAACTGGAGAGGCTGGACCAGTTCCTGTGTTTGCTCTCAAAAACCGACCCTAGCCGCGTCCATTTGTTCGCAATCAGTCCGAGCGTTGAGTACTGGGGCGAATCACAGCTTCGCCGGCGCAAACGCAGATCTGGAGACTGTGAGGAATCCGACCCAGAGCATCATCCGGGCGGGGTGCTCTGGGCATTTGGTCGGTGCTCGCAAGACCTGCACAGGCAACTTTCCGATTCACTCTTTGCCCTGGGCGACGGCGGCACCCTCGTTGATGACAGCGAAACGCCCGACTCACTCCTGGGTGCGCTTCAGCGGTCCTGCCGAAACGCCGCGCCGCCCTCCACCTCGGAACTCTACAAGCTCCTGCCAAATGAAGCCTCCCTCACCGTCCATTCCACTCGAAGCACACTCCGCGAGTTGGAAACGTGCCGTGACCGGATTCTGCAGGCGATGCACGAATTACCGGATCTCCGATACGAGGAAATCCTGATTTTGCTCGCGGATCCCAAACGCCAGGCTCCGTTCATTGATGCGGCCTTGCGCGTGAACGATTCAGCACACAGCGCGCTTCCTTTCAGACTACTCGGATTTGGGCAGGCAGTGCCCTCGCCGTTCGCCGAGACTTTAACCACTTTGTTACGGAAAATCCGAGGCCGCCTGAATCTTGAGGACCTACAATTGCTCATCGAAAACCCTTTGATCGCCTCACGATTCGGATTTGACGACGCAGGCGAAGCCGGACGGACTCTCGTTGAATGGCTCCGAGACACCCAGTTCCGCTGGGGAACAAGCGCAGAGCACCGCATAGACCATCAACAAATTGAGGAAATAAGATGGAACCTCTCTTGGGCAATCCAGCGCCTGGGGCTCGGAGCGTTGAGTGCTTCAAACGATGCGAGCGGAATCTTACAGCCGCCCAATTGGAATCACGCAATGGTGCCCATTGAACGCGCCACCGGGCTTTCGCTCACAGCACTTGCTCAGTTGGCCACCTTTGCCGCTTCCCTCGAACGAGCGAGAAAAGTTTGGAATCAAACAGGCCCCCAACCCTTGGCGAATTGGAATGCGGCGCTCAAGACCCTCATTAACGATTTTCTCGACTGCACGGAACCATTGCCGGCACAGCATCTCTCAAAACTAGCGAACACAATCATACCCTCGCTCAGCCGGGCATCCGCCGGTCTCGAATGCAATCTCAGTGCGGACGGGTATCTGCGTATTTTGTTTGAAAAACTCGAATCCATTGCGGAGTCCGGCGCGCGCGGCCCCGGCGGCATCCGCGTAGCGGACCTCAGGGAGTACGCGGGCGTCCCCGCCAGAATGATTCTGATCGCAGGCTTAAACGCCGACACCTTCCCGCGCGGAGAGGAGCGACCCGCATGGCATCCGCTGAGCGCAAGCCGAAAAAACGGCGACCCCTCGCTGCGCGATGCCGATAGACACGCGATACTTTTATCACTCATCGCATGCGAAGAGCGCCTCGTGCTTTCGTATCAGGGTGGCTCAGACGAAGACGGAAAAGACCGCCCACCTTCCACCGCTCTCGCAGATCTCCTTCAGGCCGTTGACTCCATTATTGCGGATTCAGCCGAAGGTTCACATGAGCCAAAACACGCTCTCATTCTCTTCCGGCACCCACTCAACGGATTCAGCCCAGCGGCATTTAACTCAAATCAACCGTCAAGCGCTCGCGGCTACTTGCGCAGCGACTTCGACGCTGCAATGACCCTTCACTGCAAACAAGGACTACTTGCACTCGAGGGAATCTGGAGTCAGCCGCTTCCCCACAAACCGGTGGAACATGGCGCCAGAATTTCCACACGCACCATTCAGACGCTGTTATCAAAACCCGGAAAGCTGCTACTAAAACGCATAGGGGCAGAGCTTCCGGAGGCTGAGGAAACGCTCGCGTCTGGCGACCTTCTCGATCTCGACGGTTTGGAAAAATGGACAATTCGTGACACACTACTGTCTGCGAAGCTGGAAGGCAGCGATGTTGATGAACTCCGCAGAATTCTTTCAGCGTCCGGCGCAGTACCTCGCGGCACGCTTGGTGACGCCGTCGTCACTGGCATACTGCAAGAAGCACCTGACGCACCGCAACCTGCGCTAAAGCGAGACCAGCGGATCACCCGCACACTTCGCATCACCCTCAAACACCCTGCAGATGCCAACCGCCACTGCACACTCGAGGGAGAATTGCGCCACGGCTGGTACCGAGATCAAACCTCCGATCCAAACCGCTTCCTTTTCTATTCAGCGTCAAAAAGAAACCTAGGCAAGGAACTTCAGTTTCTTGCGGATGCTCTCATTCTAGCCGCTGCCTCCGATGCTTGCGGCGCCCAAGCACACGCGCATTTCCAAGATGGCGCCCCTTACTCAATCACGCTGCCCAGCATGGATCGAGCGCACGAACTACTTGGAGTGTTACTGCCGCTATTGGAGGCGGCACAAAGTACGGCTCTGCCGTTCTGGCCAAAATCCATGGAGGCCATGAGCAAAAAATTCACCTTCAGCGCCGACGCAAGCGCTGCAGAAATCAGCCAGGCGTTGGAAATCGGCAGGGAAAGCTGGGGATCCGACGGGTTCGGATCGGGTTCCCCCGAGTCTGAAAGCCTCGAAACGCGGTACATATTCAGGGGCTGCGATGATCCCTTCGGGTTGCAAACCGATACCGAATCGACGGACTTCCTGCCCTCAAGAGGAGCGCCGCTGGCCTGGCGCCTCGCCATCTTCCTGCATCGATGGAAAGCCACTGTCGAAAAAGCGCACTAACTCACAATGATCCCGATCACTGAAACCTTTGACGCGCTCAAACAGCCTATCGAGGGCACGCATTCCATCGAGGCGAGCGCCGGAACAGGCAAGACCTATTCAATCACGTTGCTTTGGTTGAGGCTGCTGATTGAGCGGGAGCTTGCGATTGATCAAATTCTCGTGAGCACCTTCACCAAGGCGGCCACCGCAGAGCTTAAGGATCGACTGCTTGCAGCCCTCAGAGCTGCGCTCTCTGCCGCGCAGCAACTCCAACTCGGAAACAGCATCAACGCCGGCCCGGAAGCTCAAATTGTCCAAGCCTCAAAGCTGGCAAAAAATGCAGAGTGGCGACGGCTTGTCCTACTAATCAACGATGCGCTCAGCAGCTTTGATCTCGCCCCGATCTGCACCATCCACAGCTTCTGCCAATCGCTGATTTCACGCTACTCAGTCGAACTCGGGTGTGACTCGGGACTAACCCTCATTGAGGATCACGCAGAGATTTTGAACCCGATCGTGGATGATCAAATCATGCATCTAACCGACAAACACGCGCCCGATGTCAAAGGGCTCAGGAACGCTGCAAAGGTGGTCGCCTCCCAAAGCAGCGCACGCCTCCTTGTTGCAACACCGGCGTCTCCTGAGGATATCGAGTCTTTGAGAAAACAAATCCTCACTGAAGCGCCCGAAGCACTCACGAAACTCAGAGCGGGCCCAAGCCTGAAAACCGCTTCAAAAGTGATCGAACTATTCCGATCCGAGC
>JBILLC010000260.1:0-4208 GCA_044376275.1 Chthoniobacteraceae bacterium
CTGAGTTGGAGGACTAGCGAGGAGACTGCGGTTTGACCTATCCCTGGGCAAGGGTCGCGGCGTGTGCCTCCGAAATTGTCGTTTCGTAAAGGTGGCGCAATCCGTAGGTACTCACTCAAGCCAGTTTTAAAGATGCATGGCGGTGACTTCTATCTTCATCAGCTTAGTCCGTTTCTTTGGGAGATCTCTGAAGGCGTCGGGATACGCTGGTACGGCTTGTCGTACGTTCTGGCATTTCTGGGTGGGCAACGGATTTACCAGAGGCTCTCGGAGCGCCGCCTAAATCCGATCGCGCCACATGCTGTTCAGGACTTCATCACCTGGGCGGCTGTGTTTGGGGTGCTTTTGGGGGGACGGCTGGGATACATGCTCTTGTACGATTTTTCACGACTTTTGGAGCATCCTGCATCCGCTCTCAGGGTGTGGGAGGGGGGTATGGCGAGCCACGGGGGTATTTTGGGGCTGGTGCTCTACACTTTTTATTATTCCCGACGTCACGGCATTTCGTGGACGGGAATTGGAGACAGTCTTGTGGTGTCTGCCCCGTTGGGTTTGTTTCTGGTGCGGTTGGCGAACTTCATTAATGGAGAGCTTTACGGCCGCGCGTCCACGGTGCCTTGGGCAGTGCAGTTTCCGTCGGAGCTTCGGGATCGCCCTGAGTTGTTGGAGGGAACGCCTTTGGCTTCTGCTCCGGTGGAGTCGATTTTGGATTTGTGGCGGAAAGGGGGAGAGTCGGGGCAGTTGTATGAGCCGGTGTTGAGGCGGGTGCTTACTCCCAGGCATCCTTCCCAGATTTATGAGGGTCTTTTGGAGGGCGTTCTTTTGTTCGTGATCCTGTGGTTCATGCGCACAAGGATGGGGGTGCCCCGCGGGGTGCTTACTGGTGCTTTCTTTCTGTTTTACGGTGTATTTCGTATTGTGGGAGAACAATTTAGAGAGCCTGAAGATTTCAACTTTGGGATGCCGCGCGGGGTTTTTCTGTCGCTATTTCTGCTGTTGATTGGAGCGGCATTTCTGATCTGGGGATTGCGGAACGCCGAGTTTGAGGAGGGGATCCGCTTGAAGTCGTCCTCAAAGGGCCTCCCGCGGTGATTTTAGTCCTGCTTTTCAGCTGAGTTCGGCGATTGGTGATTTTGGGTTTGTCTTTCGGTTCCAGATTCCTAATCTCCTCGGCCCCTCCCAAGGGCGGCTATGTTTCGCGCACCCACAGAAATGAAGATTCTCACCGGCTCGGCCCACCGAGTTCTGGCGGAGAGGATTTGTGCCTATATCGGCGTGCCACTTGGTGATGCGACGGTGACTTCCTTCCCGGACGGTGAGACGTTCGTGAAGATCAATGAGAATATCCGCGGTCGGGATGTTTTTATAGTTCAACCGACCTGTCCTCCGACCAATCAGAACTTGATGGAGTTGTTGATTATGGTGGACGCTGTTCGACGGGCCAGTGCTGCGCGAATCACTGCGGTCATCCCGTTTTTTGGCTACGCCCGGCAGGATCGCAAGGACCAGCCCCGAGTTCCGATCACGGCGAAACTGATTGCGAATCTTTTAACCGCAGCGGGAGTCAGCCGGGTGCTCACCATGGACCTTCACGCGCAGCAGGTGGCGGGATTTTTTGATATCCCGGTGGATCATCTGTATGCGGCTCCGGTGATTGTGCGGGAGCTTCACAAGAGAAGTTTCAAAGATCTGGTTGTGGTTTCGCCTGATGTGGGAGGGCTGAAAATGGCCTCGGCTTACGCGCAGACTCTCGACGCGGGGCTGGCGATCGTTGCCAAGCGGCGCAAAAGTGCGACGGAGACTGAGGCGATGAATGTGATTGGAGAGGTGGAAGGTCGGGACGTGATTCTGGTCGACGACCTTACCGAAACGGCGGGCACCCTTGTTAGTGCGGCCAAAAGCTTGAAAGAAAGGGGTGCGAATCAGGTGATCGCCTGCGTGAGTCATGCGGTAATCTCGGATCTGGGCGTCGAGCGGTTGGCCTCATCGCAGCTCGGGGAATTGCTGACCACAAACAGCGTTCCAGTTCGGGATGTTCCGGGATTTAAAATATCCACCCTTTGCATTTCGGAGCTCATTGGGGAAGGCATCAAACGCGTGCACGATGACGAGTCCGTCAGCTCACTTTTCGAGATCAGTAAAAAGAAGAACGCTTAACTTAAAAAGACTATGGCAAAGCAAATCAAACTCTCCGCTCAGGCTCGTTCCGGGGTGGGTCGCAATTCGGTGAAAAAAATCCGTGCTTCTGGGCATGTTCCCGCAGTGATTTATGGTTCCACTCAGGAGGCCATGAACCTGCAACTGGCAAGCCGTCAGATTTCCGACGTGCTCGCGCATGCAACCAGCGAGCAGATGCTGGTTGAACTCGAGATCGCATCCGCCGCAGGCAACTCGTCAAAGCTGGCGCTCATTCAAAACGTGCAGCACCATCCGGTGCGTGGTGATATTCTTCACGTCGACTTTCATGCGGTTGCAGCAGATGAGAAGATGCACGCTCACGTCGTGGTTGAAACCGTTGGCGAATCCATCGGGGTGAAGACTTTTGGTGGTTTGTTGGTTACCATGCTTCACAGCGTTGAAGTGGAGTGTCTGCCGAAGGATCTTCCTGAGCGAATTGTGGTGGACGTAAGCGCATTGAACTTGAATGACGCAGTTCATCTGCGCGATCTGGTGCTGCCAGCCGGCGTTTCATATCGCGGTGACGCTGATGTGACCGTGCTTCGCGTGACTTCTCCGAACGTGACCGAGGTCGCGGCTTCAAGCGAGGGACCGACCCAGCCCGAAGTGCTGCGCGAAAAGAAGGCTGCGGAGGGGGCTGAAAAGAAGTAGCGGCTGCTTTTGTAATCAGACGAATTTACGAACACCTTCCCGAGCCTCGATCGAGGCTGGGAAGGTGTTTGCTTGTTCACCAAGATTGATTATCCTTAAGGGGTTCGGCAGATCGAGCGAGGGAGTTGTTCAAGAGCGAAGAGCATGAGTGCGAATGCGGGTGTTCGGTTAATTGTTGGATTGGGGAATCCGGGTAAGGAGTACGAAAATACCCGGCACAATGTAGGGTTCATGGTGCTCGATACTCTACTGCGAGGTCGATCCGAGTGGCGGAGGGAGGGGGCGTGGGACGCCTTGGTCGCTTCATGGGACGGGGCTATTTTTTGTAAGCCTCAAACTTACATGAATCTCAGCGGAAGATCGGTCGCGGGGCTCGTCCGTTTCTTTAAGATCCCTATCGAGTCCATCTTAGTCGTCTCTGATGACATGGCATTGCCTTTGGGAAAACTCCGAATTCGTCTGCGCGGTTCGGCAGGTGGGCACAACGGATTGAAGTCAATTTTCGAATCGCTCGACACCAGCGAGGTGGCCCGTTTAAGGGTGGGAATCGGGGAACCTCCGGGAGCGGAGGCTGTGGGTCACGTTCTGGGGCGTTTCAGTCAATCGGAGGAGGCGGCCTTAAGTGAAGCGCTGGCGCGGGCTCAGGACGCCGTGATGTGTGCGAGATCCGATGGGTTGATGAGGGCAATGAACGCTTTTAATTGACCTTTAGAGTTGGGTGCGCGACTCTTGCAGGCCAAATTTGTTTACCGATGAAAAAGCGATACGAAGGAATGTTAATCTTGAATGTGAAGGGCAGTGAGGACGGAGCCAAGGAGGTGATTGAGCGTTTGGAGGCTGACTTCAAGAAGGAAGGTGCTGTGATTGAGCAGGTTCAGAAGATGGGAAACCGCCCGTTCTCGTACGCAGCTGGGGACTTGAGTAGCGGTTACTACGCAAATTTTGTTTTCCAGGCGGAACCCGCTGCGATCTCTCGCATCCAGTCCAAGCTCAAACTGGATTCGGATGTTTACCGTCAGTATTTTCTACTTTCAAAGTCTGGTGCCAAGGCTGCCTAGGCGTCTGATTTTGGCTGGTCAGCAGGTCGTATTGACTGGTGGCTCTGTCTGGGGGGGCACTGGAGCTTTTGTTCCAAGGGCCGGTAGAAGTTTGGTGGTGGGAAAAGGGGTTGCAAAAATCAACACGTCAGTTTCTCGAGTATTATGCCTAACTTAAACAAAGTGATGATCATGGGGAACCTCACGCGGGATCCCGAGGTGAAATACACTCCGAAGGGAACAGCGGTCGCAGATCTGGCTTTGGCCATCAACCGAGTTTACTCAACGGATGCCGGCGAGAAGCGTGAGGAAACCACATATGTGGACGTTGAACTCTGGGGG